>VBLA01000055.1 GCA_005879245.1 Deltaproteobacteria bacterium | reverse complement strand
GGCGAGAGTAAGGATCTGTCGATGGTCGGGATCGTTGTCGTCGGCCACGGACGTCTGGCGGCGGAGATGGTGCAGACGCTGGAAGGGGTCCTCGGCCCCATCCACGGGCTCGAAGCGATCGTCACCAGCTACGACGACCGGCCCGAGTGCATCCGGACACGCATCGAGGCGGCGGTGCGGCGGGTGGACCACGGTGACGGGGTGATCATCCTCACCGACATGCTGGGTGACACCCCGACCAACCAGAGCCTCGCGATCGCGCGCGAGACGGGGTGCGAGGTGGTGGCGGGCGTCAACATGCCGATCCTGATCAAGCTCACCACCGCCCGCGGTCAGATGGACGCCCGCTCGCTCGCGCGCTTCATCCATCGGTACGGGCAGGACCACATCGTGTGGGCGACCGAGCCGCCCGCGCGCACCCGGCAGGCGCGTTGACCATGTCCGCGGAGTCGCCGCCGGGAGCCCGCGCGACCCTCGAGATCAGGAACCGGCTCGGGCTACACGCCCGGGCGGCGGCGGCGCTCGTCCAGACCGCGGGCCGCTTCGACGCCGAGGTGACGGTCGCCAAGGACGGGCAGGTCGTCAACGGACGGAGCATCATGGGCGTCATGATGCTCGCCGCCGAGCAGGGGAGCCAGATCGAGGTCGCGACCGCCGGGCCCCAGGCGAATGAGGCCCTGGCGGCGATCCGGGAGCTGGTCGAGGCGCGTTTCAACGAGCCCGAATAGCGGACCCCGCGCGCGCCACGCTTGCCGGGGCGGAGGGGCATCGGTTATACCGCCCACCGGACGCGTATGCTGAAGGACTACGTATTCACGTCGGAATCGGTCAACGAGGGTCATCCGGACAAGGTCTGCGACCAGATCTCCGACGCGATCCTCGACGGCTTCCTGGCGGCCGACCCCGACAGCCGCGTGGCCTGCGAGGCCCTCATCAAGACGGGCCTGGTGGTGATCGCGGGCGAGATCACGAGCCGGGGGCGGGTCGAGTTCGGCGAGGTCGCGAAGGAGGTGATCCGCGACATCGGCTACGTCTCGCCCGAGACGGGCTTCAGCTGTGACACCTGCGCCATCGTCACCGCCATCGAGCGCCAGTCCCTCGACATCAGCCAGGGCGTCACGGCGGGCGACGGCAAGGAGCAGGGCGCCGGCGACCAGGGGATGATGTTCGGCTTCGCCTGCGACGAGACGAAGGAGTACATGCCCTTCGCGATCTATACCGCCCACCGTATCGGCCAGCGGCTCGCCGAGGCGCGCAAGTCGAACCTCCTGCCGTTCCTCCGCCCCGACGGGAAGTGTCAGGTGAGCGTCGAGTACCGCGACGGGAGCCCGGTCCGCGCGCACACCGTCGTCGTCTCCTCCCAGCACACACCCGACGTGCCGAACGGCACGCTGAAGGAGGCGATCGTCGAGGAGGTGGTGAAGAAGGTGGTGCCGCCCGAGTTCCTCGACAAGAGCACGGTCTACTACATCAACCCGACGGGGCGCTTCGTCGAGGGTGGACCGAAGGGCGACTGCGGGCTCACGGGCCGGAAGATCATCGTCGACACCTACGGTGGCTATGGCCGCCACGGGGGCGGCGCCTTCAGCGGGAAGGACCCGAGCAAGGTCGATCGGAGCGCCGCCTACATGGCGCGCTACATCGCGAAGAACCTGGTCGCCGCCGAGCTGGCGCGACGCTGCGAGATCCAGGTGGCGTACGCGATCGGCATCGCGGATCCGGTCTCGGTCGCGGTCGACACGTTCGGCACCGGCTGCCTTCCGGACGAGCGTATCGCGACAATCGTGCGCGACCTCTTCGACCTGAAGCCCGCGTCGATCATCGCGACCCTCGGCCTGAAGCGGCCGATCTACCGGCGCACCGCCTCCTACGGTCACTTCGGGCGGGAGGCCGACGGACAGCACTTCACCTGGGAGCGGACCGACCGGGTGAACGACCTCCGCGCCGCCGCCGGGCTCGGCCGCGCCGCGGGCCGCTAGGAGAGTCGCTGTCCACGGTCGCGGGGCGCCGCCCCGGCTCCGCGTCCTCGCCCCACGCGCGCGACCGACTCCACCTCCCCGCCTCCCCGCAGCGCGGCTACGGGGCATCTGGCTCCCTCTTGACCTCGCGACCCGCTCGATGTAACTCTTCATCCGGATCGACGGATGGTATGATGGCTGCCGCCCCCGCCATGCTCAGCTGGATGAGCTCGCTCGCCGACGCGACGCGGGCTCGCACGCTCCGGCTCATCGAGCGCCACGAGCTCACCGTCGCCGATCTGTGCGCGGTGCTGCAGCTCCCGCAGTCGACGGTGAGCCGGCACCTGAAGGTGCTGGCCGACGATGGGTGGGTGGCCGCCCGGCCCGAGGGCACGAGCCGGCTCTACCGCATGACGCTCGAGCGCCTCGACCCCGCCGCCCGTCGCCTCTGGGGGCTGCTCCGGGAGCAGACGGCGGGGATGCGGGGTGCCGCGCAGGACGATCAGCGCCTGGCGACGATCCTCGCCGAGCGCCAGTCCCGGTCGCAGGCGTTTTTCAGCTCGGCCGCCGGCGAGTGGGACCGCCTGCGGCGCGAGATGTTCGGCGAGCGGGTGGACCTGCATGCGGTCGCTGGCCTCCTGGACGAGGACTGGGTGGTCGGAGACCTCGGCTGCGGCACCGGGCAGGTGGCCGCGGCGCTCGCTCCGTGCGTGCGCCAGGTGATCGCCGTGGACCGCTCCCGCGCGATGCTGCGCGCGGCGCGGCAGCGTCTCGCGGCCGTCCGCAACGTCGAGCTCCGGCAGGGCGAGCTCGATGCCCTGCCGATCGAGCGGCCGACGCTCGATGCCGCGACGATCTGTCTCGTGCTGCACCACACGGCGGACCCGCTGGCCGTGCTGCGCGAGACCGCTCGCGTGCTCCGCCCCGGCGGCCGCGTCCTCGTGATCGACATGCTCGAGCACGATCGCCACGAGTACCAGCAGCGGATGGGGCACGTGTGGCTGGGCTTCGCGCACGCGCAGATCACGGGCTGGCTGGAGGACGCGGGGTTCGCCCGCGTGCGCCTCCGGCCGCTGCCACCCGCCCCGCAATCTTCCGGCCCGGCGCTCTTCGCCGCCGCCGCGCGGCGACACGAGGCCGGCGAACAACCAACCGACTCGCAGAGGAGGACTTCATGAGTACCCCCACGCAGCTGAAATCCGTGCCGGCGACGCCCGCCAAGCGGGCGCCCTTCAAGGTGAAGGACCTCGCCCTGGCCGAGCTCGGGCGGCAGGAAATCCGGCTCGCCGAGCAGGAGATGCCGGGGCTCATGGCGCTCCGTGCGAAGTTCGCGGCGGCGAAGCCGCTCGGCGGGGCGAAGATCATGGGCTCGCTACACATGACGGTGCAGACGGCCGTGCTGATCGAGACCCTCGCCGACCTCGGCGCCGACGTCCGCTGGGCATCGTGCAACATCTTCAGCACCCAGGATCACGCCGCGGCCGCAGTCGCCGTCGGTCGGGGCGGGACGGCGCACGACCCCCGCGGCGCTGCGGTCTTCGCCTGGAAGGGCGAGACGCTCGAGGAGTACTGGTGGTGCACCAACGAGGCGCTCGTCTGGCCCGACGGCTCCGGGCCGGATCTCATCGTCGACGACGGTGGCGACGCGACGCTCCTCGTGCACAAGGGGCTCGAGTTCGAGGGCGCAGGTCGCGTCCCCGACTTCGACCCGGCCACGGAGCCCGACGAGTGGTCCGTCGTGCTCGACCTCCTCCGCCGCCTGCGGCAGGAGGCGCCCGGACAGTGGGCAAGGATCGCCGCGAAGATCCGGGGGGTCAGCGAGGAGACCACGACGGGCGTGCATCGCCTCTACCAGATGGCGCGGGACGGGAAGCTCCTCTTCCCTGCCATCAACGTCAACGACTCGGTCACCAAGAGCAAGTTCGACAACGTGTACGGCTGCCCAGGGCTGCCGGGTGGTCGTGACCGAGATCGACCCGATCTGCGCCCTGCAAGCGGCGATGCAGGGCTACGAGGTGGCGACGGTCGAGGACTGGGTCGAGAAGGCCGACCTCTTCATCACGACGACCGGCAACTTCCACGTCATCACCGCGGCACACATGGCGCGCATGAAGGACAAGGCGGTGGTCGGCAACATCGGCCACTTCGACCACGAGATCGACATGGCGGGTCTGGGGAAGGTGTCCGGTATCCGGCGGGTCAACATCAAGCCGCAGTACGACGAGTGGGTCTTCCCCGACGGTCACTCGGTGCTCATCCTGGCCGAGGGACGGCTCCTGAACCTCGGCTGTGCGACCGGCCATCCGTCGTTCGTGATGAGCGCCTCCTTCACCAACCAGGTGCTCGCCCAGCTCGAGCTGTGGCAGAACGTGCGCACCTACGAGAAGCGCGTCTACATGTTGCCGAAGCAGCTCGACGAGGAGGTCGCCCGGCTGCACCTCGCGAAGCTCGGCGTGAAGCTGACGCAGCTCACGCCGAAGCAGGCCGAGTACATCGGGGTGGCGCCCGGGGGGCCGTACAAGTCGGAGCACTATCGGTACTGAGGCCCCGGCGTCACGCGAGCGTGACCCGAGACTGCGGTCCGCGGGAGCCGGGGCGCCGTCTCCGCTTCGATTCGCGCCGCCACACGACGCTCCTCGATCGATCGACTCGTTCGGGCGCGCATAGGCGCTGCGACGGCGCCCCGGCTCCCGCGACGCGATTTCACGCTCGCCCGCGGGGCTGCCGCAGGCCCTCGTGTTCCCCCGTGATCCGCGGGACCGAGCGCGTCAGCGCGGGACGGGGCCGCGGTCTCCGTTCGCGGTCCTCGCTCCTCGCGCGCGGTCGCTGCTCATCGCGTACGCGCGCGCCGGAGCTGCGGGCTCACTCTGACCCTGACCCCGCCCGGGCGCGCCCAGCGGCCGTGGTGCGGCGGTCGTGCAGGCTCCCGCGGACCGCACGTCACGCGCTAGACGAACGTGGCTGAGACCGTATCCGCGAACGCGAGCCCGCGCGGCGTGAGCCGGAGGCGGCCCGCCGCCAGGTCGAGGAGACCGTCGCCGATCAGGTCGCTCACGTGCGGAAATGCCGCCGCGAGCTCCGTGCCGAACCGGCGGTGGAAGCTCGCGACGTCGATCCCGACGGTCTGACGGAGGCCGGTGAAGCAGAACTCCGCTCGCGCGGTCGCCTCGGTCAGCCGCTCGACGCTCGCCACTGCCGTCCCCGTCGTCCCCACCGCGGCGAGATAGCGCTCCGGCAACCGCTCGTTCGTCGAGCGCACGCCGGGTGCCGGCTCCTGCGAGAAGGAGTGCGCGCCGGCGCCGAGCCCCAGGTAGTCGCTCCCGTCCCAGTAGCTCAGGTTGTGGCGCGCGGCGAAGCCGGAGCGGGCGTAGCTCGAGATCTCGTAGCGCTCGTAGCCGGCAGAACCGAGCCGCGCGGTCGCCAGCTCACCCATCTCGGCCTCGAGGTCCTCGTCGACCGGGCGGAGGCGGCCGCGGGCGCGCCAGGCGTGAAAGGGCGTGCCCGACTCGTAGGTGAGTGCGTACGTCGAGACGTGCGCGGGGGCGAGCGTGACCGCCTGCGCGAGGTCCGCCTCCCAGTCGGCCAGCGTCTCTGCGGGAACGCCGAAGATCAGGTCGAGACTCAGGTTCTCGAATCCGACGGCGCCCGCGGCATCGACCGCGGCGCGGACGTCGTCCGGGCCGTGGTCGCGTCCGAGGGTCTGGAGGTGGCGGGGGTGGAAGGACTGCGCGCCGAGCGAGAGGCGATTCACGCCCGCCCTTCGGTAGCCGGCGAGCGAGGCGTGCGACAGGGTTCCTGGATTCGCCTCCAGCGTGATCTCGGCTCCGTCGACCAGCCCGAACCACCGCGTGACCGCGCTGACGATCCCGCCAATCGACGCCGGTGAGAAGAGCGAGGGCGTCCCGCCGCCGAGGTACACCGTCTTCACCCGTCGCCCGCCCCACGGCTCCTGCGCGCCGCAGGCCATGAGCTCGGCCACGAGCCCGGCCGTGTAGTGCTCCTCGGGTGGGCGGGCGGCCGCGTGCACGTTGAAGTCGCAGTACGGGCAGACGTGGCGACAGTACGGGACGTGGACGTAGAGGGAGAAGGGTTCTGGCATCTGACGGTTACCGGTACCGCCGGAGGAGCGCCACGACCACGCCCCGAATCTCGACGTCCTTCGCACGGGCCACGATCGGGGGGAGTCGCTCGTTGGCCGGCTCGAGGCGCACGCGGCCGCCGACCAGGCGACGGAACTTCTTGACCGTGGCTTCGCCCTTCACGAGGGCGACGACGGTGGCCCCGTTCTCGGCCTGATTGCGCGCAGCGACCACGACGAGGTCCCCGTCGAGGATCCCCTCGCCGACCATCGAGTCGCCCTGGACGCGGAGCGCGAAGGTCTCCCCCCGGGGCAGGAAGTCCTCGGGGAACGTGACCGTCTCGCGGGTCTCCACGGGCTCGATCGGCGTCCCCGCTGCCACGCGTCCCAGCAGCGGCACGCTCACCGCCCGCACACGCTCCTCGGGGGTCACCTCGAGCGCGCGGCTCTGATGGCGCAGGCGCCGGATGAATCCCTTCCGCTCGAGGTTCCCCAGGTGCTTGTGCACCGTGGCTAGAGAGGCAAGCGAGAAGTGCTGCCCGATCTCATCCAGCGTCGGCGCGTAGCCGTGCTCGGCGATGAACGCCTGCAGGTAGTCGAGCATCTCCTTCTGCCGCTTGGTGACCATCCGGTTCCTTCCCGACGGGAGAGGCATCAACCCTAAGCGAAAGAAAGGCGAAACGCAATGTTCGCGTGATGGGCTCCATCCGCAGGCATTGTGCGGATCACCCGACGCCGGCAGAGGGGGCGAGAACGCCACTTCCGGAGGATCGACGATGCGATTCACGGCGACGATCGTTCTTCTCACCTCCCTCGGGGGCGTGCCGGCCGGCGCCTTCGCGGGCGGGCGCTCCACACGCTGCTGCCTCGAGCTCGTGATCCCGGACGTTCCCCGCGGGCCGATCTGTGCGGAGATCCGAGCGCGGCGACGCGTGGGCGCATGACGCGCGTGCCGGCTCCTCGGGGGCCGGCCGATCGGGCGAGGCGACTGTAGCCTCGCGGCCTGCCGCCCGGCTTGACGGCTGCCGCGGCGGCCTCTTTTCTGGGCGGCGTGACGAGCTTCCGGGAGGTCGCCACGCTCTGCGAGGCCCTCGCGCAGACCGGGAGCCGCCGCGCCCTGGCGCAGCAGGTGGCGGACTTCCTCGCCAACGTCGACGAGGAGAGCGTGCGACCGGCCGTGCGCCTGCTCCTCGGGCAGGCAGGGCGCGGCGAGGCCGCCGTGAGCGGCGCGACGCTCTGGCCGGTCCTCGTGCGTCTGATCGGCTCGGACCGCGTGCCGCCCCGCCTCCAGCACGAAGCGGTCGATTTCGGCCAGGCGGTGGAGCGTCTGCTGCGTGAGCGACCATCCGGCCCCGAGCCCCCGGTGCTCTCGGTGAGGGAGGTCGAGGACCGCATTCGCGCGCTCGGCCGCGAGCGCGGTCCGGGCTCCCGCGGTCGGAAGGAGCGGCTGCTCGCCGATCTCTTTGCGCAGCTCACTCCCCTCGAGGCCAAGTACGTGGCGAAGAACCTGATCCGGGAGATGCGGACGGGAGCGGCGGAGGGCGTGGTGCTCGATGCGCTCGCGCTCCTCGCCGGGGGTGACCGGCGCGCGGTCGAGCGCGCGCATCAGAGCCTTGGCGACGTGGCAGAGGTGGCGGCGCGGGTGCTGGCCTCCCGGGGGCAGCCGCTCCCGCCGAGCACGCTCGCCTACTTCCGACCGCTCCGCCCGATGCTCGCGCAGAGCGCGGAGTCGGCAAGCGAGGCGGTGGCCGTATTCAAGGGCAGGGCCGGCATCGAGGAGAAGCTCGATGGAGCGCGCGTCCAGCTCCACCGTGAGGGGGAGATCTGCCGGCTCTACTCCCGGCGCCTGCTGGAGCTGACCCCGAGCTTGCCTGACGTGGTCACTGCGGTCCTGCAGAAACTCGCCGCGCCGGCGGTGATCCTCGAGGGCGAGGTCGTTCCCGTCGATGGAGCCGGCCGACCACTCCCGTTCCAGGAGCTCATGCGCCGCTTTCGTCGGGTCAAGGACGTCGAGCGCCTGGTGGGCGAGGTGCCCGTGCGTCTCCAGCTCTTCGACGCCCTGCAGGTGGGCGACGCGTCGCTCCTCGACTGCCCCTACCGCGAGCGATGGACGATCCTCGAGCGGGTGCGAGGCGGCCTACCGACCGTCCGTCGGCTCGTCCCCGAGGACGCGGCGGCGGCCGAGGCATTCTACGGCCGCGCGGTCGCGGACGGCCTCGAGGGCGTCATGGTGAAGGGCCTCGAGGCGCCCTACACGCCCGGTGTGCGGGGACGGGGCTGGCTCAAGGTGAAGCGGGCGACGAGCGTGGATCTCGTCATCGTCGCGGCCGATCGGGGCTACGGGCGCCGCCACGGTTGGCTCAGCAACTACCATCTGGCCGCGCGTGACGACGAGACGGGGCGATTCGAACCAGTCGGCAAGACCTTCAAGGGACTGACCGACGCCGAGTTCCGCGCCATGACCGAACGACTCTCCGCGCTGGCCGTCGGCGAGGAGGGCGCGACGGTTTTCGTCGAGCCGCGGGTGGTGGTGGAGGTGCTGTTCACCGACCTCCAGCGGAGCCCGACCTACCGGGCCGGGCTGGCGCTCCGCTTCGCGCGCATCACCCGGCGCCGCTAGCCTTCGTCGCATGCGGTCTCCGCGGGCGATGTGGTGGGTCGTGAGCCGGGGGCTCGTCGTCACGGCCCTGCTCACCGGGCGGAACGCGGCGGGCGACGAACCGCCGGAGCGAGTCGTCCAGTATGCGAAGGACGCGCTCACCGTGCGCGTCACGCGGGTCCCGGTGGACGAGATCCTCGGTCAGCTCGGGAAGCAGAGCGGGGCCGAGATCCGGGGCGAGGTGCGGGACCGCCACGAGATCACCGCCGAGTTCGAGGACGTGCCGTTGCCCGAGGCGCTCCATCGCCTGCTCGGCGAGCAGAACTTCGCACTCATCTATGGTGACGGCGGGCGCCTGAAGACTGTCCGGCTGCTGGGCGGCCCGCTCGCCCCACCCCCGCCATCGGCCGCGCCGCCGACTGCGTCGAGCGTTCCCTCCCCGCCGGCGTCGCTTCCGGCACTCGTGGGGCTCTTCGAAGCGCATGCGCCGGTTCCCGTGCAGGGCCGGCTCTCGCAAGCGCTCGGTACCGACACGGCCACCTTCTCGCAGCTGGGTGACATGGCGCTCCATCACGACGACGTCCTCGTGCGCACCGAGGCGGTGCGCGTCGGCTTGCAGGTGATCGAGGCGGAGCCGGAGTTCCGGTCGGCTGTCATCTCCGGTGTCACCGGAATGGGCAACGGTGACCTGAGCACGTTCGTACGTGGCCTCGCTGGCCCGCGCGCGGACGAGCTGGTGCTCCGCGTGATCACGCTCGCGCGCGCGACCGAGCTCCGCGCCAAGGCCTCGGCGGTGCTGCAGGATATGCGCGCGCAGCCCGGCGCCGCGCCGCCGCCCGTCGCGCCACCACAACCGGGCGGCTGACCGCGGTCGGCGCGAGGCGGGCGTCAGTGTCGCTGGCGCTGGTAGCGCGCGACCGCCGTCGCGTGCGCGGCGAGCGTGCGCGAGAACTCGTGCGTGCCGTCGCCGCGCGCGACGAAGTAGAGGTAGTCGACGGGGGCGGGATCGACCGCCGCCTCCAGCGCCGCGCGCCCCGGGTTGGCGATGGGCGTGGGGGGCAGACCCGGGATCGTGTACGTGTTGTAGGGCGTCGGACGGTGGAGATCCGCGTGCGTGATCGTGCGGTCGTGGCCCGGACGGCCGTAGAGGACCGTCGGATCCGATTGGAGCGGCATCCCGATGTGGAGGCGGTTCAGGAACACCGCCGCCACCAGGCGGCGCTCCTGCTCCCGGCCGGTCTCCGACTCGATGAGCGAGGCGAGGGTCACGGCCTGTTGCTCCGTCAGCCCCAAGTCGGCGGCGCGCCGCGCGAAGTCTACACCCGTGACCTCGCGGAACCGATGGATCATCCCCCGGAGGATGCGTGCCTGCGGGGTGGCGAGCGGGAAGGTGTACGTGTCGGGGAAGAGATAGCCCTCGGCGCCCTCGGGCGGGAGGTCCTCCGAGGCGAGGAAGCGCCGGTCCTCGAGGAGGCAGTTGAAGCTCTCCTCGGAGCCGAAGCCGGCGGCGGCGAGCAGGCCCACGACGTCGCGCACGGTGAGCCCCTCAGGCACGGTGAGCGGGTGCAGAAGGTCGGGAGGAGCCGTGAAGCGCGCCAGGAGCTCGAGAGGCGAGAGCGGCGTGGTGATCAGGTACTCGCCCCAGTGCACCAGGCGATCCCGTCCACTCAGGCGGGCCCAGGCCAGGAGGGGCAGCGCGTGGCGGAGCAGGCCCTGGCGACGGAGGTCATGCGCGACCGTCGCGAAGCGTGCGTGCTCGTCGATCGTCACGACGACGGGCTCCGGACGCGGCGGCCCGGCGCGCCGCAGATCGTGGAAGAGCACGGCCACCGCGGCGCTCGCGAGCAGGAGGGCGGCGACGCCCAGACGCGGGAGACGAGGAGGGCGCGTCACGAGTGGCGGTCCAGGTAGCCCTGGAGGATGAGGGTGGCGGCCACCTGGTCGATGAGATCCCGGCGCCGCCGGCGGCTGAGATCTGCCTCGAGCAGGGCGCGCTCCGCGGCGACCGTGGTGAGCCGCTCGTCCCAGAACTCGAGCGGCAGGGCGAGGTGCTCGGCCACCTGCGTGGCGAAGGCACGGACCTTCGCCGCCTGGGGACCCTCCGTCCCGTTCATGTTGAGTGGCAGCCCGACGACGAGCCGCTCGGGGAGGTAGGGCGCGAGGCGTTCGGCCAACGCCTCGAGGTCGCGCTTTCCGCCGCGCCGCTGTACCACCCCGACCCCCTGCGCCGTGATCCCGAGCTCGTCACTCACGGCGATCCCGATGCGCGCCTCGCCCATATCGAGCGCAGCGATGCGCATGAGACTCGCTTAGCCGTGCCTTTGAAATGAAGCAAGCCGGATCGCTAGGCCCCTCGTGTATGCAGGGCAAAAAGGTGCCAAGAGATTGACATGCAGCACGGTGTTTGGCAGACCTGCTGCGCGCAAGATTCCCGTTACTTCTGGTCGCGTCCCCGGCGATGTGACCCGTACGGAGGAGATCGATCGGCTCGAAACGCCGAGACGTGAGGCGACCAGCGCGGCGGTGGAGGTTGGTACCGACGCTCGCCTGCGTCGTGGTGCTCGTCCCGCCCGCCGCCGCGACCGTGGCGCGACATCGCCGCGTCGCGGCTCGTCACGCGCATCCGCTGGCGCAGCGTAAGGCCACGCACGGGACGGCAGCGGGCGGCGGTCGGGACGCAGCGCGCGGCGCGTCGGAGCCCGCGCTGGTGCATGTCCACGTCCGAAAGGGAGACACGCTCTGGGCACTCCTCGCGGCCCACGGCATCGCGCCAGCGGAAGCCCGTTCCTGGCTCGCGGCAGCCGCGCCCGTCTACGACCTCCATAGCCTCCATCCTCGGCGCGGGCTCACCCTGCGCTTCGATCGCGCGACGCGCGCGCTCGACGCGCTGCGCTACGAGATCGACGACCGCTCGCTCCTCGTCCTCGAGCGCACGCCGGAGGGGATCCACGCCACGCGCACCGGGCTCCCGTACTTCACCGAGGTGAAGGGTACCGCCGGGCGTATCGAGCACGGTCTGCGCGAGGACGTGATCCACGCCGGAGCGCCGCCGCGCGTCGTCGCGCAGCTGGCAGACATCTTTGGGTGGGAGCTCGATCTCGACCACGATCTCCGGCCGGGTGACGAATTCCGCGTGCTCTACGAGAGCACCTGGCAGGCGGGGGAGACGCGTTCCGAACCGGGCACCGTGCTCGGGGCGGAGATCGTCGCCGCCAACCGTGCCGTGACCGGCATCTTCTTCGAGGATGCCGATGGCCGGAGCGGCTACTATCGACCCGGCGGCGAAGCGCTCGGCCGGGACGTCCTGCGCTACCCGGTCGAATTCACCGAGATCACCTCGGAGTTCACGTCGCGGCGGCGCCATCCCATCCTCCACCTCTTTCGACCGCACCTCGGCGTCGACTTCGCAGCGCCCCTGGGAACACCCGTTCGGGCGGTCGCGGCCGGCATGATCACCTTCGCCGGCTGGGCGCGGCAGCTCGGCCGCTGCGTACGCATCGACCACGTGGGCGCTCTCTCCTCGGCCTACGGCCATCTGTCGCGTATCGCGGCCGCCGTCATGCCGGGCACGACGGTCGCGCAGGGCCAGGTGATCGGCTACGTCGGGGCAAGCGGGCTCGCCACCGGTCCACACCTCCACTTCGCGCTCTATCGCGACGGAGAGTACGTCGATCCGCTGGCGCAGATGGCGGCCGCGCAGCCGCGCATTCCCGAGCAGGAGCGACGGGACTTCGAACGGGTGGAAGCCTCCGTCGAGCGTCAGCTCGCCGCGCTGCCCCTCGCCGGGGGCACGCCAACCGTGTCGCGTTCCGACGCGACCGTCCGGCCGGAGTGAGCGGCACGCGCTATCTCGAGGGTCCGCGACCGCGCCTCTTCGGCCATCGGGGGGCGTCCGGTGTCATGCCGGAGAACACCCTCGATGCCTTCGCCGCCGCCGTCCGGGCGGGCGCGGAGCGGCTCGAGCTCGACGTGCACGCGACCGCTGACGGGGAGATCGTGGTCATGCACGACGACCACGTCGATCGCACCACCGACGGGTCGGGTCCCGTGCGCTCGTTCTCCCTCGCCGCCCTCCGTCGGCTCGACGCAGGCTACCGCTTCCGGGCCCCCGACGGGACGTATCCCTATCGCGGCCGTGGTCTCGGCGTCCCGACCCTCGGCGAGCTGCTCGAGGCCATTCCCGACGTCCCGCTGAACATCGAGGTGAAGCAACTCGAGCCGCCGATCGAAGCTGCCGTCCTCGCTACCCTCGACCGCTTCGACAGCCGCGACCGCACGCTGCTCGCCGCGGAGGACGGCACGATCATGACGCGCATCCGTGCCGCGGCGCCCGACGTCCTGACCAGCTTCTCGGCCCCCGAGGTGGCGGAGTTCATCTACCGGCTGCGCGACGGCGAGCTGGCGGGCTACCGCCCCCCCGGGGTGGCGCTCCAGGTGCCGCCGTCCTTCGGCGAGGTGCAGATCATCACCGAAGCATCGGTGGCCGCCGCGCATGCGCTGGGTCTCGAGATTCACGCCTGGACGATCAACGACGAAGCCGAGATGGAGCGCCTCCTCGAACTCGGCGTCGACGCCCTGATGACGGACTTCCCGGCGCACGCGTTCGAGGTTCTGCGGCGTCGCGGGCTGCGCCGCTAGGACGCGCGCGGAGGCGAGGGCGGCGTCTCCGCTTCGGTTCGGCGCCGGGTGATGCGTCCCGACCTCGAGCGGACGAGCGTCGGCGCCTCACAGGCGCTGCGACGCCGCCCCCGCCTCCGCGCGGGCCGTGTGTGCGGTCGCCACAGGGCGGCATCCCGACCCGGACGCGCGTCGCGGGAGGGGGGGCGCCGTCGGAGCGCCTATGAGCGCCGAACGCGTCGGCCAATCGGGGAAGCGCCGCGGGGCGGCGCGAATCGAAGCGGAGACGGTGCCCCCCCTCCCGCGGACGGCAGCCTCGGGTTGGGTGCCCTCTAGCGCGCCGCTGCGCGCGCGACCTCCGCGATCAGCGCGAGGAGGGCAGCGTGCAGGGTTCCGTTCGAAGCGACGAGGCCCGGTCGGAGCGGGGACGGCTGGTTGAAGACGAGCGGGGCGCCGGCGAGATCGGTCACGCGCCCGCCGGCCTCCTCGACCAGTAGCGTGCCGGCGCAGATGTCCCACTCGTTCTTGGGCGTGAGGGTGAACGTCGCATCACCCGCCCCCGTCGCCAGCTCGGCGAGCTTGAAGGCGACGCTTCCGGTCAAGCGGACGCGGACGCGGTCCTTGAAGGCGTCCCACTCGCCCCGCTGGTCTTCCGAGCGGCTGGCGAGCACGACTGCCTCCGCCACACCCGCCGTCCGGCTGACGCGCGCCGGGGTGCCGTTCACCGTCGTGCCGCACCCGCGCTCGGCCACGTAGAGACGGTCGGCGGCCGGATTGTAGCTCACGGCCACGACCGGGCGCCCCGCCTCGACGAGCGCCACGCAGACGCAGAACTCGGGGATGTGCTGCACGAACTCCTTCGTCCCGTCGAGCGGATCGACCACCCAGACACGCGAGCGCGCGAGCCGCTCGCGCGAGTCGGCGGTCTCCTCCGAGAGCCAGCCGTCGTGGGGAAAGGCCTCGCTCACCAGACGCAGGATGCAGGCGTTGGCCTCGAGGTCGGCCCGCGTCACCGGGTTGTCCGGGCTTTTCTCGCGGTACGCGACGCCAGGCTCGTAATAGCGGCGGACGATCGCGCCCGCCTCGCGGGCCGCCCGCTCGGCAACGACCCGTTCCCGCGCGAAGACCGTCGCGGGATGCGTCATCGCCGTGGTTTGAAACCGCCGTCGGGCCCGTAGACGTGCGCCTTCCGGTACTCGCCCACCAGTCGCTCCATGAGCGCGTCGCGTCGCTCGTACAGCCGCTTCGGCTTTCGCGGCGCATGCGTGGCGAGCGCGTAGGCGGTGATGAGGGGAAGCGCGATCGTGGAGTCACAGTAGCAGACGACCGTGTCGGGGAGCTTCTCGGGATCGACCTTGCCCCAGCTGACGGCCTCGCTCGGCGTGGCGCCCGAGAGGCCGCCGGTGTCGACCCGCGCGTCGGTGAACTGGACGTAGTAGTCGTGGCCCTTCTCTTCGATCCCCAGCACCTCCTGCACCTGCGGCTCCGTCTGCAGGAGGAAGTTCTTGGGCGACCCGCCGCCCAGGATGAGGACCGCGCTCTTGCCGCCGTCGCGCTTCGCGCCGAGGACGATGGCGGCGGTCTCGTTCACGTCGCGGGAGACGTCGATCTTGAGGGCGCAGCCCTCGATGGCGAGCGCGGCCACGTTCATGCCGATCGAGCTGTCGCCCGGCGACGAGGTGTAGACCGGGACCCCGTGCTCGTGGGCGGTGACCAGCAGCGAGCGACCCGAGAGGCCGAGGGCACGCTGGCGCTCCGCGATCACCGCACCGATCAGGTAGTGGAATTCGGCCGTGCCCATCTCGCGCTGGAACTCCGGCGCGAAGAGGATCTTCCGGTAGAAGGCGTCGGAGTGGGTGTCGTGATAGAGATTCGCCCCGGTGGAGACGATCCAGTCGACGAATCCCGCCTCGATGAGCGGGATGATGCACGACATCCCCAGCCCGGCCGGTGTCAGCGCCCCGCTCAGACTGATGCCGATCGTCACGTCCTCCGCGAGCATGCGCTCGCTGAACAGCTGGGCCGCCTCGCGCAGCCGCGCCCCGTTGTAGGCGAGAAAGGCGCCGTCGATGAGCTCGGGGACGGTCGTGCGGGACGTGATGGGGTGCGGGTCGATGCGCTTTCCCCGCAGGAATTGTCTCATCTCGCCCATGAGGGCCTTCCGTACCATTTTCTCCTGCCGGTTGACAAAAGCGCGAGTGTGCTTGACGGGGGGAGTGGGAGCTTCTACGGAACGAGCGTGCGTGCGCTCGCGCTGGCCCTGGCAACCGTCGGCGGTGTCGGCTACGCGCCGATCGCGCCGGGAACGGTCGGCTCACTCGTCGCGTTGCCGCTTCTCCCCGCGCTGGCGGGACTCCGCGCGCGCTCGCTCCCGGCCTACGGCGCCGTGCTCCTCGGGCTGCTCGCGGCGGCGGTGTGGGCGGCGGGACGTGCCGAGGTGGAGCTCGGCGGTCACGACGACGCGCGCATCGTGATCGACGAGGTGGCGGGCCTGGTCGTGGCCGGCCTCTTCCTGCCCGGCACCTGGGGAGCGGCGGTCATTGCCTTCCTCTGCTTCCGGGTGTTCGACGTCGTGAAGCCTTTTCCCGCTCGCACGATCGATCGCCGGGTCCGCGGCGGGATCGGCGTGGTGGGCGACGATCTCGTCGCCGGACTCTATGCAGGGATCCTCACCCGGGTCCTCCTGGTGCTCACGTGATCGAGCGCGCGGCGGTCCTGTCGACCGGCGACGAGCTCACCACCGGCCGCATCGTCGACACGAACTCGAGCTGGATCGCCGATCGGCTCTTCGCCCTCGGCATCGACGTGACCGCCGTGCTCACGGTGGGTGACTACCCCGACCGCCTCGCCTGGGCCTGGAAGCATGCCTTTGAGCTCGCCGACGTCGTCATCTCGACGGGGGGCATCGGCCCGACGGCAGACGATCTCACCAGCGAGGTGCTGGCACGCGTCCTCGGCGTGCCGCTGGTCGAGGATGCGGCGTCCGCGGAGCGCATCCGGCAGCTCTTCGCCGCCTTCAGCCGGGAGATGCCGCTCAACAACCTGAAGCAGGCCCTCATGCCTGCCGGCGCGGTCGTGATCCCGAACGGGCTCGGCACCGCTCCCGGCTACCGCGTCCTCCACCACGGTGCGACGCACGCCGTCGTGCTCCCGGGCGTCCCACGCGAGATGAAGCCGATGATGGAGGAGACCGTCCTCCCCTGGCTCCGCGGTCTCCGCGGCGATGAGGTCTATCTCAGCCGGGTCTTCCAGACGTTCGGGCTCACGGAGTCGGGGCTGGACGAGCTCGTCGCCGGCGTGGTCGATCCCGCCGCGGGTCGTCTCGCCTTCCGGGCGAGCTTCCCCGAGGTGTCGTTGCGTCTCGTCGTCCACGGGCGACCCGACGAGGCGGGCGCTCGGCTGGAGGCGATCTCCGCGCGCCTCAGGGAGCGGCTCGGTCCCCACGTCTACGGGGAAGGGGCGACGACGCTCGAAGAGGTGGTGGGGCAACTCCTCCGCGAGCGCGGGCTGACGGTCGCCCTCGCCGAGGCGTGCACCGGGGGCCTGGTCGCGCATCGGTTGACCAGCGTGCCGGGGAGCTCCGCCTACGTGCGGGGTGCCGTGGTCGCCTACGACAACGCCGCCAAGCAGGTTCTCCTCGGGGTGCGAGCCGAGACCCTCACGGCAGAGGGGGCGGTGAGCGAGCAGGCGGCGGCGGAGATGGCTGCGGGCGCGCGCCGGCTCCTCGGCACCTCCCTCGGTCTCGCCGCGACCGGCATCGCCGGTCCCGAGGGGGGCACGTCCGCGAAGCCGGTCGGCACGGTGGTCATCGCCCTCGCCTCCGAGCAGGAGGTGGCGACGCGCCGCTACCAGCTCTGGGGCACGCGTGACTGGGTGAAGCTCCTCGCCTCGCAGATCGCGCTCGACTGGCTCCGGCGTCATGCACTGGGCCTGCCGGTGATCGACTCGCAGCTCTTCCGGCCGCGCAGCAGCTGAGCGCGTCCATGCGCTGTTTCGTCGCCATCGACCTCGCGCCCGAGGTGCGTGCCGTGGTCGCGGCGGCACAAGCGGGGCTCCGCGCGGCCGCGCCGCGCGCCGCCGTCCGCTGGGTCGACCCGGCGGGGATGCACCTCACGCTCAAGTTCCTCGGTGAGGTGCCGGAGGAGCGACTCCCCGCCCTGCAGGGCGCCCTCACCGAGGCGGTGACCCGGCGGCCCGCGCTGGCGCTCGCGGCGCGCGGGCTCGGCGGCTTTCCGAACGCGCGGCGGCCGCGCGTGGTGTGGATGGGGATCGCGGGCGACGGGGAAGCGCTCGGCCGGACCGCGGTCGTGGTGGAGGCCGCGCTCGTTCCGCTCGGGTTCCCCGCCGAGGTGCGGCCGTTCCGCGGCCACGTGACGCTCGCTCGCGTGCGCTCGCCGCGCGGTCTGGCGCAGCTCGGCAACGCGATCGCGGCGGGGGCGCACGCCGACTTCGGCGCCTGGACTGCACAGGAAGTAGTGCTCTACCGGAGCCACCTCAAGCCGAGCGGAGCGGTCTACGAGCCACTGGCGCGCCTCCCGTTCGCTGGCTGATGTCTGGAAGAATGCAGTGTCGGCGGCTGGAGACTCCCTGCCCGGCAGGGTAGAGTGGGCCCACTCTAACGCAGCACGCCGGTCCGGGGGGGAGGGCGCGACATGAGCATCGATGTGAACCGGGAGCGGGCGATCGACCTCGCCGTCAGCCAGATCGAGAAGCAGTTCGGCAAGGGCGCGATCATGAAGCTCGGCGAGGAGGCCCTTTCCCAGGACATTCCGGCCGTGTCGACCGGTTCGCTCGGCCTCGATATCGCCCTTGGGATAGGCGGGATCCCGCGCGGGCGGGTGGTCGAGATCTACGGGCCGGAGTCGTCGGGCAAGACGACGCTCGCCCTCCAGCTCGTGGCCGAGGCCCAGAAGCGGGGCGGCATCGCGGCCTTCATCGACGCGGAGCATGCCCTCGACGTCGGCTACGCGCGGAAGCTCGGCGTCAAGACCGAGGACCTCCTCATCTCGCAGCCCGACAACGGCGAGCAGGCGCTCGAGATCGCCGACACGCTGGTTCGCTCGGGC
>VBLA01000578.1:1460-2995 GCA_005879245.1 Deltaproteobacteria bacterium | reverse complement strand
GTCGACGGCCGTGATCGTCATCTGCTTCGTCAGCTCGACGACCGTGATCACCGAGACGAGCGAGGAGTCCTTCAGGAGCGCGATGAAGTCGTTCGCCATGCCGGGCAGCGCGACGCGGAGTGCCTGCGGCAGTACGATCCGGCGGAGCGCCAGCCGGCGCGACATGCCGAGGGCGAGGGCCGCCTCCGTCTGTCCGACGGGAACCGCGTCGAGCCCCGCCCGGTAGAGCTCGGACTCGTAAGCCGCGTAGTTGAGCCCGAGGCCGACGACGGCCGCGGTGAACGCGTCGAGCGTCAGGAGCGGGGCGAGACCATAGTAGATGACGTAGAGCTGGAGGAGGACCGGGGTCCCGCGAAACACCTCGACGTAGGTGCCGGCCGCCGCCCGCCACATCCGTCCGCCGTACCGCCGCGCGAGACAGAGGCCGAGGCCGCCCAGGACGGCGAGGGCCATGGCGAGGACCGAGACCACGACCGTGAGCGCCGCGCCGCGGAGGAAGAGCGGCAGGTGGGCGAGCGTGAGCCCGCCCCGCGCCCCGGGATCGACGGACGCCGGCGCCTTTGCGGCGAGCGCCTCCTGGCGCCCGTCCCAGAGGCTCCAGCGCGCGAGGATGGCGTGGAGGTCGCCCTCGCCCATCATGGCGGCGAGCGCACCGTCCACCGCCCCGAGGAGCTCCGGCTCGTCGGGGCGGAGAGCGATGGCGTAGACGCCCTCCCCCACCGTGCCAGCATCGCGCAGTGTCGGACGCGGAAGGCCGTAGCGGGCGGCGATGATGTTGTCGAGCACGACGGCCGCGAGCCGTCCGCGCTCGAGGTCGAGGTAGGGCTCCTCCACGCCCTCGTAGAGGACGACGTCGAGGCCCGGGGCGGCGCGTAGCAGGTCGTAGGCGAGCGATCCCTCGAGCGTCCCGACGCGCCGGCCGCGCAGGTCGCCGAGCCCGTGAACCCCATCGCCCCCGGCGCGCGGCACGACAAGCGTCTCGCTGAAGGCATAGTAAGCCCGCGTGAAGGCGACGCGGGCGCGCCGCGCGGGCGTCACCTCGATGCCGTTCAGCGCGACGTCGAAGTCGCCACGCTCGAGCGACGGGATGAGCGTCTGCCAGTCGTTCTGCACGAACTCGGCCCGCACGCCGAGGCGGCGGGCGAGGCCGTCGGCGATCTCGACCTCGAACCCCGTGAGCCCGGAGCCCGGACGCAGATCCTGGAAGACGTAGGGCTCGCCCCCCTGCACGTCGCCCCCCCACCGGAGCGTGCCGCGGGCCCGCAGCCGGGCGAGCGCGTCGGCGCGTGGCACGCGGGCGCAGCCGGCGGCACCGAGCGCGATGCCGCCCATGACCGCGAACGAGGCGATGAGCGCGAGGCGCGTCGTGGCGTTCGCTTTACCAGGTTCAGGGAGCAGCGCACAGCAGCTACCAACGTCCGTCCCGCTCTCATCTCCGTTCTCCATTCGCCACGGGGTCACTGCTGGGACGCATGCGAAAGCGTGCGTACGGTGATGCGCAGGTAATGTTAGCGGAAATATAGCAAACATGCAAA
>VBLA01000578.1:0-1355 GCA_005879245.1 Deltaproteobacteria bacterium | reverse complement strand
GAACGATCCCCTGAGCGAGATTCTCCCGTTGACGTCTGCCTGGGAGTAGGATCGACGGATCGCTACGATCCCGACGTCGATGCTCGCATCGACCGGGTCGCAGATGTCGCCGACTCCATCGCCGTCGAGATCGGCTTGCCCGGCGTTCGCGATCGTGGGGCAGTTGTCATCGTGGTCGCAGATCAGATCGCCATCGGTATCACCGCCGCCTCCCGCGGTGCACACCCCCCCCTGGCACGTGTCGGGGAGCGAGCAGATCAGCGGGTGTCCATCATCGCAGACGGTGCCGTCCGGCTTCGCCGGCGTGGAGCAGACCCCGGTTGCCCGGTTGCACACGCCGGCCTCGTGACATTGGTCGAGGGCGGCGCAGACGACGGGATTCGCACCGGTACAGACACCGCCCTGGCAGGTGTCGCTCTGCGTACAGGCGTTGCCGTCGTTGCAGGACGAACCGTCCGGGGCGGCAGGGTTCGAGCAGACGCCGCTCTGCGGGTTGCAGGTGCCGACGACGTGACACTGATCCTGGGCCGTGCAGACGATCGGGTTCGAGCCGATGCAGGTGCCGTTCACGCAGCGGTCGCTCTGCGTGCAGAGGTTGCCGTCGTTGCAGGCCGTGAGATCGGCCAGCACCGTATGCCTGCAGCCGGTCGCCGGATCGCAGCCGTCGGCGGTGCAGGTGTTGCCGTCGTTGCAATTGGGCGGCGGCCCGCCGACGCAGCTCCCAGCCGCGCAGGTATCGGCCGTGGTGCACGCGTTGCCGTCGTCGCACGACGCGGTGCTGTTCGTGTGCACGCACCCGGTCGCGGGGGCGCAAGTGTCGGTCGTACACATGTTGCCGTCATCGCAGTTGGGCGGGGGCCCACCCGCGCAGTGGCCTGCGCCGTCGCAGGTGTCCGCGGTCGTGCAGGCGTTGTTGTCGTTGCAGGCAAGCGTGGTGAAGCCGGTGGCCGGACAGTGCCCCTGCCCGTCGCAGGTGGCGTTGGTGGTGCAGGGGTTCCCGTCGTCGCACAGGGTGTTGGTGGGCGCGAACGTACAGTCGGCGTTGCAGCAGCTCCCCGGCTGGCCGTTGGCGGCGCCGAAGTCGCACTGCTCGTTCAGGTCGACGAAGCCGTTCCCGCAGATCTCCGCGCGCCGGCCGATCAGGGTGAACTGATCGGTCAGGACGCCGCCGGCGGGAAGACCCGGGCCCTCGACCTTGAAGATGTTCGTGCCGCAGGCGCTGCCCGTGACGGTCTGGCCGTTGGCCGGGTTCCCGATCGTGCCCGGGGACGGCGGCGTCGGGCCCGCCAGGAAGGTGAGGAAGGGGCCGTGGTCGCCATTGAGCGCTAATCCGAACGCCCCCCGCAACCGCCCGA
>VBLA01000577.1 GCA_005879245.1 Deltaproteobacteria bacterium | reverse complement strand
CGTGCTCGCGGTCGTCCTTCTGTACCTGCCGTTGGTCGAGGGAGGCCTGAGCCTGCTGATCGACACGACGTCGTCGCTGGCTGAGAGGCTGGATCCGAGCGCCGGTGCGAGCCCTTTGTCGGGGCTCTTCATCCAAGCGCTGATCGTCTCGCTCGTGTTCTTCTTCGGCCTCGCACTCGTCGGCCTGCCGCTCGTGGTCACTCTTTCCCGTGTCTTGAACCGGTTCCTCAAGCCGGACACGGTCTATCCGCTCTTCGGCTTCCACGACGCGGTGCGCCGGGTGATCGCGCGCGTGGGCCGAATGAGGTTCTTCAACTTTCTCTTCGGTGACAGCTCTTACATCGTTCACTTTTTGCAGTGGCTAGGAACTGACCTTTCCCGCGTCGTGCAGACCGGGTCGAATTTCGGCAACGAGGTGGTACAGGGGAACCCGGCGCTGTGCTTCGTCGGCAGCGGAACGATAGTCGCCGACGGGCTGACTTTGATGAATGACGAGGTGTCGAGCACCTCCTTCCGTATCTCCCGAGCGGCGGTCGGGCCGGACAACTTCGTGGGCAACGACGTCAACTACCCCCCGGGAGGCAGGACGGGCGACAACTGCCTCCTCGGGACCAAGGCCATGATTCCACTCGACGGCAAGATGCACGAAGGGGTCGGGTTGCTGGGCTCGCCGAGTTTCGAGATTCCGCGCACCGTGGAGCGGGACACACAATTTGACCATCTGCGGAAGGGGGAGGCGCTGCGTCGCGGCCTCGCCGCGAAGAATCGGTACAATGTTCGGACCATCGGGATGTTCCTCGTCAGCCGGTGGCTTGGCGTTTTCCTGGTCGCGCTGTTCTACTTGGCTGCCGACGAGCTGTACGACGTACTGCCGCATGTTGTCAGCGCCGTGCTCTTCGCGCTCACCATCGTGGTCACCGCCATCTACTTCGCCCTGGTGCACCGTTGCGTCGAAGCGTTACACCCGGTGCAGCCGACGATCTGCTCCATCTACCACACGGATTTCTGGTCGGCCGAGCGCCTGTGGAAGGTGCATCCGATTCACTATCTCCACGCGTTCGACGGCACGCCGTTCAAGAACGTGCTCTGGCGGCTGATGGGCGCTCGGATCGGGAGGCGGGTCTTCGACGACGGCGCACACATATCCGAGCCGACGTTCACCACCCTTGGGGACGAATGTGTTCTCAATTACCGGAGCAAGATCCAGTGCCACTCGCTGGAGGACGCTACCTTCAAATCCGACCGCACCACGATCGGCGCCGGCTGCACGATCGGCGTCGGCGCATTCATCCTCTACGGCGTAACGATGGGTGACGGCGCAGCGCTCGCCGCCGACGCCTTCCTCATGAAGGGCGAGTATGTCCCACCCCGCGCGCGCTGGGGGGGAAACCCGGCGAGGGAGATGTG
>VBLA01000054.1 GCA_005879245.1 Deltaproteobacteria bacterium | reverse complement strand
GGCCCAGAGCCTCCGATCTGAGAGACAACCCTTCATGGCGCTCCTCGCAGCGCGAGCCGCAGCCGGTGCACGGCCCGGAAGAGGTGGCGCTTGGCGCTCCCCGTGCTCAAGCCCAGGGTCTCCGCCACCTCGGCGGTTGAGAGCTCCTCGACGTGTCGCAGTGCAAAGACTTCCTGCTGGCGCCGCGAGAGCTCCCGGAACGCGGCCCACACGCGACGTCGCACCTCGGCGGCGAGCGCCGCTTCCTCGGGGCCCGCCCCGGGCGCGACCAGGTCGTCTTCGTGGAACGCGGTGTCCTCGCTGCGGAACCGTCGCCACCATGCCGAGCGGCGCCGATCGCGACAGGCGTTCACCGTCACGCGTGCGACCCAGCGATTCCAGGTGCTCGTCGCGGGGCGGGCCTGCTGGGCGCGGAAGAGCTTCATCAGGACCTCTTGCGCCACATCCTGCGCCTCGGCGAGATCCGCGAGCAGCAGCCGGCAGAGCCGCTCGACGCGCGGGCGTTGCGCATGGTCGAGGTCGTCATACGACTTCTGTGCGGCCACGAGCCTCAGGTGGCCCCCCTCCAGCCCACACCCTTCCTAACGAGGGATCCTGGGTGGCGGTTGACACACCGGGTGCGGTCAACCGGACGGCGGACTCGTGCGTTCAATCGGGTGAAGGCCCAGCAACGAGCAAAGGGAGGAAAACCCCGTGATGAACTCCGTAGTGAAGAACGTCTTCGCGGCCAGCGCGCTCGCGTTGGTCTTGACCAGCGGCTCTGCCGCGTTCGGGTACGGCTTCCGCGGCCGCGGTGGCTGCGGCGGCGGGCCCGGCCACGGCCTCTTGCCGGGCGGAGGCCGCCTGCTGGACGCGCTCGATCTGAGCGCCGACCAGAAAGAGAAGGTGCAGGACATCTTCGCCGCGCATGCGCCCCGGTTCCACACGCTCATGGCGAACCAGAAGGCGGCCAAGCAGGCGATCGCCGACGAGCTCCTCGGCGCAGGCACTGTCTCGCAGCAGGATGTCGACGCAGCCGCTCAGCAAGCGTCTCAGGCGACGACCGACCTGATGCACGAGCGCCTCGCCGTCGCCCTCGAGGTGCGGAACATCCTCAGCCCCGAGCAGATCCAGAAGGCGGCGACGATCCGGTCCCGTATGAAGCAGCTCCATGCCCAGATGCAGCAGCTCCTCGGCGGGCGTCAGGAGGACTGAGCGTGTACCACCAGGCCCAGGCGATGAAGACCGCCTGGAACGGCAGGCGCACCCAGTTCCAGATTCCGTAGCCCTGCGCCCGCCCACCGATCGGGACGTTGTGGAGTGCGATGTGGAGGTTCGCGGGAAAGATGGCGGCGAGGAGGAGGATGATGCCCCACGCCGCCACCCGCCGGGTCGCCGGGACCAGTACCCCCACGCCGAGCGCGATCTCGGCCAGGCCGGAGAGGTCGATGAGCCCGAGGTGCCATGGCAGGTAGGGTGGCATCATCGGCAGGTAGAAGCCGGGGTGGACGAGGTGATTCACGCCGTTCGCGACGTAGAAGATCCCCATCATCCAGAGGAGCACGCGCCCGCCCGGGCTCACGTGAATCCACCCCGCACATGCTGGCTCAGGTCGCCGACGAGATCGACGTGCACGAACCGCTCGGTGAACCGCCATGTGCCCCGGATCCGCACGAAGCGATCCTCGTAGCGCCCCGCGACGATCGGTTGGAGGCCGAGCGCAGGCGTCGCCTGGAGGACCGTGTAATAGGAGCGCGCGCTCGCCGTGTCGGCCGTCTCCACGACCTCGATCGAGAGGTTCGTGATCACGTGCTTGGTCAACGGGGTCCCGTCGTGGAGGATGACGCGACGGCGGAGGAGCGCGAGCACCGCCTCCCCGCCCTCGTAGACGCCGCGGGCCGAGCGGTAGGTGGCGTCGGCGAAGAGACCGGCCACGCCCTCGAGGTCGCCCGCGTCGATCCGCTCGGCATACGCGTGGACGAGGCTTGCGATCGCCTCCTCGCTCGTAGCCATGCCGGGGCCTCCCTCGCACGAGGGCGGGCCGCCGCGCAACCGCACTCTCCCCGATGGTCCACCGGCGCGAACCGGGCTCGGGGTGAGGCGTCGAGCCTCAGTGCAGGTACTGAGTGCCGTCGGCGCGGATCACGACCCGGGCCGCTTCACCGCGCGCGTCGACGACCATCATGTTGACTGGCAACGTGAAGACGTCGTTCTCGCGGTGCTCGAGGAGGTCGGTGAAGTCGTTCATATCAAAGTAGCCGTGTCACCGTTGTGGACCTCTGTCTCGGCTCTCCGTCCATCCTTCACCCCCTCCTCATCTAGCCGCCGTGCACCGTGGCACATCCGAACCGGTCGCCCCCATACCACACCAGATCCCCTCATGAGTAGGGAAAAATGACCATCAGCGCCGCCGCGTAGCAAGACGGCAAGCGTTTGCAACAGCACTGACCGCGAGCTACGCGGGATGCATGGGCACGACGCAGGTCACTGACGCAACTCTCGACGCGATGAGCCCGGTGGCCGTCGCGCGTTTCGGCGTGCGCGCGATCCCGAATCTCGTGCTCGTGCGCTCAGGGCGCGTCGCGGAGCAGATCGTCGGGGCGGTTCCGCGCGTCAGGCTCGTCGAGGCGATCGAGCGCGCGCTTTGCGCGTAGATGTGGCGACCGACGGTCCGGACCCGCTTCCGCCCCGTCGGTGCTGGTGGCGCCGGACGGCCATCTCTCCGGTGCGAAGGAATCTACCAGGGGAATTTATCAGAAACACGTAAGAGTTGAACGAGGAGGCCCTCTCTCCGGCCCCGGATGACGCGGGGAGTCGAGCCGGTGTCGGCGAGCGCGCCGCGTCGACGGCAATTTCGATCTGGACAGCGCGCGGCTTCCAGCGGTACGGTAGCCACGCGGGCCGCGCTTGGCGCGACCGCACGGAGAACGGAAGGAGATCCACTAGATGAGAAGTATCCTGCTGGCCCTCACGGTGACCCTCGCGCCGGCGCTGGTCGGCGCCGAAGAAGTCTGGCGCTGGAAGGACGGACGCGGCGTGCTGCACTACTCCAACCACACCCGTAACGTTCCTGCCGACGCTGCGGTCGTGAAGACGCCCATCACCCTCGAAGTCAAGCGTCTTCCGGGAGCACCCGTGGAGCCCGTGCTCGATCTCCGGGGTGGACAGGTCATGGACTCCGCCGACCGTCCGGCGGCCCGCCGGCGGATCGCGTCGCCCGCGCGCTCCAGGTGGCTCCCCGATGCGCCGCGCATCTACGACGCGCCGCGCCTGCGCTTCGGCTGCTACACGGCCGGTGTCCTCTATTACGGCGGGTTCGCACACGCGGACGACATCTCGGGCGTGCAGAACTGCTATCCCTACCGGCTGGGGCCGGAGGCCTGGCTGAACACCGCGCGCGCCGAGCTCGGCCTGCGCCAGAGCGGGATCAACCCCCGCGACGTGATGGAGCTCCAGACGGAGAACGCCGCGCGGCAGTAGGAAAGGGCGCGCCTTGCGCGCGCCGCCCGTGCCCGCCACGATGCGACGATGCGGTCGCACCGACGGTCCGGGGGCGCCCGGCGCTGGTCCCTCCTGGTCGCCGCCCTGGCGCTCGCGAGTAGCTGCGCCCCTCGACGGGGCCCTTCCGCGCCGACCCCGGCCTGGGCGACGCGCCAGTTCACGTTCGCGTGGCCCTTTCGCGAGGGGGATGGTGTCGCGCCCCGGGGCGGTACGACCCAGGGATCGCCCGTCGAGCTCGACCTGGCGCCGAGTGCCGCGTGGCGGAGGCTGCAGGAGCCCGGGCTCACGGCCGTCGAGCGCGACCGGCAGGCCATCCTGGCCATGGCGGGCACGTATCGGGCGAGCTTCGACTTCCTCGAAGTGGTGGGCTTCCGGCCCGGCTTCGTGCCGGATCGTCCCTACCAGTCCTGGGGCACGGAGTACGTCTACGTACGGCGGAACGAGCCGCGTTTCGTGAGCTTGCAGCACCTGCTGGTGATGTTCGTGCGGACTGCCGACGGTGCGATGCAGGGACCGTTCGTCACCAAGCACTGGCGCCAGGACTGGCGCTACGAGGATTCCGAGCTGCTCACCTACCGGGGCCACAACACGTGGGCAAAGGAGCGGCTCCCGCCCGAGGAGGTGCAGGGTGCGTGGACGCAGGCCGTGTTCCAGGTCGACGACTCGCCGCGCTACGAGGCCTACGGGCGATGGGAGCATCTCGGGAATGTCTCCACCTGGCGTAGCTCGACGACGTGGCGGCCACTCCCGCGGCGCGAGTTCTCCGTGCGCAGTGACTACCACGTCCTCATCGGCACCAACCAGCTCACCATCACGCCGACCGGCTGGGTCCAGGAGGAGGAGAACCTGAAGGTGGTGCTCGACGAGGACGGTCGCCCGCTCACCCGGCAGCCGGTGGTCGCCCAGGAGATCGGGCTCAACCGCTACGAGCGCCTCGCGCACTTCGACGACTCGGCCGGTCGCCACTACCGCGAGCGCACGGAGCCGTTCTGGCAGGAGGTGCAGGCGGCGTGGGACGAGATCATCGCGACACGCGACCGCTTCACCCTGCGCGCCGCTCCCGACCAGGGCCAGCTCTTCACCCCGCTCTTGGAGTACGCCGAGAAGCTCTACGACGGTGCGGCGCTGGAGCCGGTGACGGCCCGCACCCTCGCGCGCGAGACCGTGGGCAGCTACCTCGCCGGGAGCCGGGGCCAGTGAAAGCCCCTCGTTGATTTGACAAGCGCCCGTGCCTGGGGGTAGCGTCGCACCCAGGTCGTATCGGGTGACTTCGACTTGGTAGTGGACCGGGTCGTGGCACCAAGGCGGCCCACCACCTCGCGGGCATTGGCCTCCGCGCGGCCGTCGGGTTCCCCAGGCCGCGACCAAGGGAGGCGAAAAAATGCCCCTTCCGCGGGGTCCCCGGTTCCCCATGTTTGCAGGTGTTCGGCTGCCGTCCAGCCCGAAGGACCCTCCGGTCCTCGGGGTAGGTCGGCGAGTGGTCGTGACGTGCAGGAAGAACGGGTCCGACCGCGTGACGCTCACTGACGAGAACGGAACGAGCGCGCTCGCGACAGTCGCTGATGGGGTCGAGGTCGAGATCCTCGCGTGGCGCCCGCGTCGGGGCGGCGACACCCGCTATCGCGTGGTTGCGACCAGCGGTGGGATCGAGGGCTGGTTGGGTGCCGCAAGTCTCAAGCCCCGCGAGCCTGCCCTGGTGCCGAAGATCGCCACGGCGGCGCCATCTCCCCGGCTCGCATTGCCGACACGGACCCCGCCTGGGAAACCTCAGCGCACTCGACGGTCCCGGGCCGTCGCCGACGGCGTCGCGATGAAGAGCATTCCCTCTTCCTCGAAGAGTGCAGGCGGGGGCATCCCCGGCCGCCTCCGCATGACGAAGGAGGTTTCATGGCAACAGCGTGGTTTGGGCCCTGTCCGCACTGCAACGCCTCCCTCTCGTACCTCGAAGGCGTAGCTGGCAGTAGCATGAGTCCCCTGTGTCCGCGCTGTAAGTCGGTGGTCACCGTCTCGCGCGCTACCTTCTTGATGGCCGACAACTCGCGTCCCACGGCGAAGGCGCCCCTCGCCGTCAAGCCGACTTCGTAGCCCCGGCGCAGCGACGCCATCGAGCGACGAAGCGCTGGCGGCGGTCTCAGCGCGGCGTCGGCTTCACGCGCTCGGGAGCACGTAGAGCGCGACGACCGCGTAGTGTGTAGCAGCCGCCGCGATCACGAGCGCGTGGAACACCTCGTGGTAGCCGAACACCGCGGGAGCGGGGTCGGGACGGCGGAGCGCGTAGACGGCCGCGCCGGCCGAGTAGAGCGCGCCACCCAGCGCGAGGAGCGCGGTCGGTCCCCAGCCGACGTGCGACACGAGCCGGGGGAGCGTCGCGGCACCGCCCCAGCCGAGGACGACGTAGACGACCGCGCTGAGCCACTTCGGAGCGTCGATCCAGAACACGTGGAGCAGGGTGCTCGCGATCGCGCCACCCCACATGAGCACCAGGGAAGCGGTGGCGAGCGTACCGGAGAGCACGAGCACCCCGAGGGGCGTGAACGTGCCGGCGATGAGCACGTTGATCATCGCGTGGTCGAGACGTCCCATCCAGCGGCGGGCACCCACCGACCAGGTGACGCGGTGGTAGAGCGCGCTCACGCCGAACATCGCCACGAGGCTGAGACCGTAGACGGTCGCGGCGACGGTGGCGCGCCCGGTCGGCGACGAGCAGAGGAGGATGAGGAGGGCGGGTAGCGAGGCGAAGAAGGCGTACTGGTGCAGCAGGCCGCGGAGGCGCGGCTTCACGTGCACGGGACGAGAAGCCGAGACGGTCAGATCACCACCGGTCTAGACGGATTGCCCGAAGCGTCGCCTGCTGGTCTCCGCGACGGGCGCTTCCTGCGCCTTGGGAGGCGCGGGTTCGGGGAGCGGAACGAGCGCCCGGCGCAAGTTGTCGGCCGGGAGCCAGCCATCGGCGCCATCGGCTGACGCCCGGACGCGATAGCGCGCGTCGCTCCAACCCGGTCGCCACGCGATCACCTCGACCTCGACGCCGTCGGCGAGATGCACGGCCGAGAGGATCTTGCCGCTCGCGTCGCCGAGGATCACCGACCCGGAGCGATTGCCGGGACAATTGACGAAGACACGCTGTCCAACTGCCATCACCGGGGTCGAGCGCGAACGAAGCTGCGCGACGGACCGGTTGCGGGACGGGAAGAGCGCCAGAAAACCTCCTGTGGAAAATGCGCCCGAGCGGCAAGGCGACATGAACCCGGTTACGACGAGACCTCCACTTTCCGCGCTCTCCACGGTGCTGTCAAACACGGGGCATCCGACTATCAAGATGGCGGTCTCTTGCGTGACGTCTCTGCAGGAAGCTTCGCGAATGCGCTGGGTGCTTTCGACGCGAAGCGCAGGCGGGCGCCACTCCGGGGGTGGTCGAAGCCCAGCACGTGAGCGTGGAGCGCGAGACGGCCGAAGGGATCGGTCCGACTGCCGTACGCGGCGTCCCCGGCGACCGGATGCCCGAGTCCGGCGAAGTGCACGCGGATCTGGTTCCGCCGACCGGTCTCGAGCCGCACCTCCACCAGGGTGTGACGCGTTCCCGCGCGGAGCACGCGCCAGCGGGTGACGGCGGCGCGCCCGGCTCGGGGTCGGTGCGTCTCGCGCACGCGGCCTGGTGCGTCGTCGAGGAGCCGGCTCATGATCGTGCCCTGGGGTCGCGCGAGCGCTCCCTCGACGACCGCCAGGTACGTCCGCTCGACGGTGTGCGCCGCGAACTGCGCCTGCAGCGTTCGCTTCGCCCCGGGTGACGTGGCGAAGACGAGGAGCCCGGAGGCGAGTCGATCGAGGCGGTGTACCACGAAGACCCGGGCCGGCGGCCGGCGTGCGCGCGCGTGAGCCATGAGATGCGTGTACGCGGTCCGCTCCCGCTCGCGCTCCGTCGCGATGGTGAGGAGGCCGGCCGGCTTGTCGACGATGATCACGTCGTCGTCCTCGTAGACGAGCGCAAGGCCGGGCAGCAGCGGCGCGCGCGGCGCCCTGGCGCCGACCTCCACGACGTCGCCGGCGGCGAGCGGAGTGTCCGCGCGCCGGGTGATGGCGCCGTTGACGCGGACGCGGCCCCCCGCGAGCATCTGCTTCCGCGTCCGGCCGGATGCCTCGGCGTGCAGTCGGGCGAGACACTCCCCCAGCGAGATGCGTGCCGGTACCGTGTACCCCACGGCGGCTCAGCCGCCCGAGAGCGCGGCATCCCACCCCGCCACGTCGTCGACCGCCGGCGGCGGGAGGTCGTCGTCCCGCGCGGCGAGGTAGCCGTGCGGCAGCTGGACCACCTGGGTGCGCCCACTCTTGCTGGGGCTCCGGCGGAGGGCATCGAGCGGGAAGGGCTCCTCGGGATCGAGCTGGGCGAGGAGGCCGAGCATCTCGTCGAGGCTCTCGATGCGGAGCAGGTGCACGCGCAGCCGAGCCGCACCGCGGAAGCCGCTCGTGTACCAGAGGCACCACTTCCGCATCTGCCGGACGCCCTGGGCGGGGCCGAAGAAGGCCAGCAGGCGCTCGGCGTGATCGCGCATGATGGGGACGATCTCCCCGAGCCGCGGCTGCGGTCCCGGCTCACGGCCGTCGAAAACGGCGGCCAGCTCCGCGAAGAGCCACGGCCGGCCGAGGCAACCGCGGCCGACGATCACCCCGTCGCAACCGGTCGCGCGGAGCATCCGGAGCGCGTCCCAGCACTCCCACACGTCGCCGTTCCCGAGGACGGGGATGCGGACCGCTCCCTTGAGATGCGCGATCGCGGCCCAATCGGCCTCGCCGCCGTAGAGCTGGGCGGCGGTGCGAGCGTGGAGACCGATCGCTGCGGCGCCCTCATCCTCGGCGACGCGACCCGCGTCGAGGTAGGTGAGAAGACCCTCGTGGATCCCCTTCCGGACCTTGACGGTCACCGGCACCCCGTCGGCTCCGCGAACCGCCGCGCGCACGAGGCGCGCCATCAACCGCGGCTTCACCGGGATCGCGCTGCCCCCGCCGCGGCGCGTGATCTTGGGCGCCGGGCAGCCGAAGTTCATGTCGATGTGGTGGACGCCCTCGCCCGCCAGCCGGCGCGCCATCTCCTCGACCACGTCCGGGTCGCTGCCGTACACCTGCACCGACCGCGGGTGCTCGTCGGAGCGGCTGCTGGCGAGGAGGTGCGTCCTCGGGTTGTGTTCCAGGAAGCCGCGCGCCGTGATCATCTCCGAGACATAGAGGCCCGCGCCGAACGCGCGGCAGAGGCTGCGGAACGGGTAGTTGGTCACGCCCGCCATGGGCGCCAGCACGACGGGCGGCCA
>VBLA01000053.1 GCA_005879245.1 Deltaproteobacteria bacterium | reverse complement strand
ATCTGATGTTTCATCATCTTGTCGAGCTCGCTGGCGAGATAGCGGCGGAGAAGCGACATCAGCCCATCCACCTCCCGCGGCGGCCGCGACCAGTTCTCGGTCGAGAAGGCGTAGAGCGAGAGGTACGAGATTCCGAGCTCGCGGCTCGTCTCCACGACCGCCCGCACCGACTCCTTCCCTGCCCGGTGACCGTGGAGGCGCGGCAGGCCACGCTGCTGGGCCCAGCGGCCGTTGCCATCCATGATGACGGCGACGTGCCGCGGAAGCTGGGACGGATCGCGCTCCACCATCAGACCGCCATGATCTCGTCTTCCTTGGTCTTGAGGACCTTCTCGACGCGTTCGACGTACTCCTTGGTCAGTCCCTCGATCTTCTCTGCAGCGTGGCGCCGGTCGTCTTCGGTAATGTCCTTGTCCTTCTCGAGCGTCTTTAGGAGCTCGAGCGAGTCGCGGCGGTGGTTGCGCACGGACACGCGGTAGTCTTCGGCGAGCTTGCGGATGTGCTTCACGAGGTCCCGCCGTCGCTCCTCGGTGAGGGGCGGGATCGGGATGCGAATGAGCTTGCCGTCGTTCAAGGGGTTCAGGCCGAGATCCGAGCTCTGGATCGCCTTCTCAATCGCGCCGATCACGCTCCGGTCGTAGGGCTGCACGACGAGGAGGCTCGCTTCGGGCGCGGAGAGCGTGGCGAGCTGGTTAAGCGGCGTGCGCGCGCCGTAGTACTCGACGGTCATACCTTCAAGCAGCGCGGTCGAGGCACGACCCGTCCGTACGTGGGAGAGCTCGCGGCGGAAGGCGGCGACCACCTTCTCCATGTCCTGCTTCGTGCTATCGAGAACTTCGCCGGTCACGCGTCGCCTCCGTGCACGAGCGTGCCGATGCGCGCGCCCGTCACCGCTTTCTTGATGTTGCCGGGTTGCATCATGTTGAAGACGAGGATCGGGAGGTGGTTGTCCATGCAGAGCGACACCGCGGTGGCGTCCATCACCTGGAGGTGCCGATTGAGGACGTCGATGTAGGTGAGCTGTTCGAAGCGCTTGGCGCCCGGGTGCTTCATGGGGTCGGCATCGTACACCCCGTCCACCCGCGTCGCCTTGAAGATCACCTCCGCGCCGATCTCCATGGCGCGCAGGCTCGCCGCCGTGTCGGTCGTGAAGAAGGGGTTGCCGGTCCCCGCGGCGAAGATGACCACCCGCCCCTTCTCGAGGTGGCGCGTGGCGCGACGGCGGATGTAGGGCTCAGCCACCTCCTGCATCTCGATCGCCGACAGGACCCGCGTAGGCACGTCGAGCTTCTCGAGCGCATCCTGGAGCGCGAGCGCGTTGATGACCGTCGCCAGCATCCCCATGTAGTCGCCGGTGGCCCGGTCGATGTTCTGGTGCTTCGTCGCGGCGAGCCCGCGGAAGATATTGCCGCCGCCGATCACGAGCGCGAGTTCACAGCCCAGCGCGTGCACGTCCTTCAGCTCGTGCGCAAAGCCGGCGAGCACACCCGCGTCGAGGCCGAAGCCGGTCTGCCCGGCCAAGGCTTCGCCGCTGATCTTGAGAAGAACGCGGTGGTAGCGGGTGGCGCCGCCGGGCGGCGCGGGTTCAGGCTCCGGGCGGGCCTCCAGCGGGGCTCTCCTTCCCCACCGTCTCGCCCAGCTGGAAGCGGGCGAAGCGGCGGACGGCCACGTTCACCCCAAACCGCACGATGGCCTCCTTGATGATCTCCTCCACCGTCCGGTCGCTCTGCTTGATGAATGGCTGCTCGAGAAGGCACACCTCCTTGTAGAACCGCTCCACCTGCCCCTCGATGATCCGGTCGACCACCTTCTCGGGCTTGCCGGCCTGCAGCGCCTGGGCGCGGTAGATCTCGCGCTCGGCGACGAGCTCCTCGCCCGGGATCTCCGTGCGGCTCACGTAGCGCGGTGCCGCGGCCGCGACCTGCATCGCCACGTCTTTCACGAGCTGCTGGAACTCGGCGGTCTTGGCGACGAAGTCCGTCTCGCAATTCACCTCGACCAGGACGCCGATCTTCCCGCCGGGGTGGATGTAGGCTCCGATCGTACCGTCGGTCGCTGCGCGCGTCGCCTTCTTGGCGGCCTTGGCCAGCCCGCGCTCGCGCAACAGGCGCAGCGCCTTGTCGAGGTCCCCGTCCGCCTCGCCGAGCGCCTTCTGGCAGTCGAGCAGCCCCGCCCCCGTCTTCTCGCGCAGTTCCTTCACGAGCGGGAGCGCCATCGCCTAGCGGGCCTCCACCTCGGCCTCGGTACCGCTGCGCAGCAGCCGGGCCCCATCCGCTCCATCCCCCGCCGCCTCGATGGTCTCGACTCCCGCGCCTCGCTGCCGCTCCTCGTAGAGGTTGCGGCCCTCGATCACCGCCTCGGCGATCGCCGCGCAGAAGAGGCGAATCGCCCGGATGGCATCGTCGTTGCCCGGGATCTTGTAGTCGATCACGTCCGGGTCACAGTTCGTGTCCACCACGGCGACCACCGGGATCGTGAGCTTGTTCGCCTCCCTGACGGCGATCTCTTCCTTCTTCGGATCGATGACGAAGAGCGCATCCGGCAGCTTCCGGAGGCCCTTGATGCCGCCGAGCGAGGAGAGGAGCTTCTCGCGCTCGTGGCGCATCCCCTGGAGCTCCTTCTTGGTGAGCGCTTCGGCGACCTGCGCGTCCTCGAGCATCTCCTCGAGCTTCTTCAAGCGCTCGATCGACTGCTTGATGGTTTGAAAGTTCGTCAGCATGCCGCCGAGCCACCGCGTGTTGACGTAGAACGCTCCGCAGCGCTCGGCCTCTTCGCGGATGGCGTCCTGGGCCTGCTTCTTCGTTCCCACGAAGAGCATCTGCCCACCCTGGGCAGTGAGGTCACGGACGAAGTTGTAGGCGTCGCGGAAAAGCTTGACGGTCTGTTGCAGGTCAATGATGTAGATGCCGTTCCGGGCACCGAAAATATAGGGCTTCATCTTGGGGTTCCATCGGCTCGTCTGATGGCCGAAGTGCACCCCGGCTTCGAGCAGGTTCTTCATCGTGACATCGGTCATACGTCGTACTTGGTCATCGCCTCCCTCCACTCAGATTCCCGAAAGACGGGGCCATACCAGAAAGCGCCCAGCGCACGCAATTGCCTCACTGATTCATCGAATCGAGGAACTCCTGGTTCGACTTGGTGCCCCGGACCTTGTCGAAGAGGAAGTCCATCGCCTCGACCGTATTGAGCTGCGCGAGGAGCTTGCGGAGGATCCAGACCCGGTTCAACGTCTCGCGCGGAAGGAGCAGCTCTTCCTTCCGGGTGCCGGAGCGCGTCACGTCCATGGCCGGGAACATGCGCTTGTCCATGAGGCGCCGGTCGAGGTGGATCTCCATGTTGCCCGTGCCCTTGAACTCCTCGAAGATCACCTCGTCCATGCGGCTCCCCGTGTCGACGAGCGCCGTCCCCATGATGGTGAGACTGCCCCCGTCCTCGATGTTGCGGGCGGCGCCGAAGAACTTCTTCGGACCGCGGAGCGCATTCGAGTCGACGCCGCCGGACAGGATCTTGCCGGAGGGCGGGACCACGGAGTTGTAGGCCCGGGCGAGCCGGGTGATCGAGTCGAGCAGCACGACGACGTCCTTGCCGTGCTCGACCAGGCGCTTCGCCTTCTCGTTCACCATCTCGGCCACCTGCACGTGGCGGGTGGCGGGCTCGTCGAAGGTCGAACTCACGACCTCGCCCTTCACCGAGCGCTGCATGTCGGTCACCTCCTCGGGCCGCTCGTCGATGAGCAGCACGATGAGGACGACGTTGGGGTGGTTGGCGGTGATGCCGTGCGCGATGTTTTGCAGCATCATCGTCTTGCCCGTACGCGGGGCCGCGACGATCAGGCCGCGCTGCCCCTTCCCGATCGGGGTGAGGAGGTCGATGATGCGCGTCGTGTACTCCTCCGGGTCGAACTCGAGGCGGAGGTGCTCGTCCGGATAGAGCGGGGTCAGGTTGTCGAAGAGGATCTTCTCGCGGGCCTTCTCGGGCTCCTCGAAGTTGATCGTCTCGACCTTGAGCAGCGCGAAGTAGCGCTCGCCCTCCTTGGGTGGACGGATCTGGCCGGCGACGACGTCGCCGGTACGAAGGTTGAAGCGCCGGATCTGGCTCGGCGAGACGTAGATGTCGTCGGGGCCGGGCAGATAGTTGTAGTCGGGCGCGCGCAGGAAGCCGAATCCGTCGGGCAGGATCTCGAGGACACCCTCACCCGAGACGAACCCATTCTGCTCGGTCTGCGCCTGCAAGATGGAGAAGATGAGATCCTGCTTGCGCAACGCCGCGGCGCCCTCGATGTTCATGTCCTTGGCGATCGCGGCAAGCTCACCGATCTTCTTGTCCTTCAGCGACTTCAGGTTGAGCGCAGCGGGCTCTTCGGGCGGCACCGCCTGGGCCACCTCCGCCGCCTTCGACCGCGCCCGCACGCTAGACTCCCCTCCTGACCGCTCTCGGGTACTCAAGCGATCCACCTCCCCGCAGCTACGGAATGCTTTTGATTCACGATCAGACAACGCCGGCTCGCGCAGAAGCCGAGGGACTGTTCAGGAAGGAACGAACGTGTACCTCTCTTCGGGGGGTTTCTGCTGGTGGCGACTGGAATTAGCCTAGGCAATCGCACGCAGACTGTCAAGGAGAACGGCCCGGAGAACGAGTCGCAGCATGAGCCGACTGCGCCGCCGTCCGGCCCGCCGCGCGGAGCTCTGCAAGGAGACCCACGAGGTCCGGCGGCAAGGGGGACGCAACCACGACCAGCTGACCGGTCGTCGGATGGGTGAAGCGGATCTCCTCGGCGTGAAGCGCCTGGCGCGGAAAGGCCGGCCCCTTCGCTTTCCGCGCACCGTAGAGCCGGTCCCCCACCACCGGGTGGCCAAGCGCCGCGAGGTGAACGCGGAGCTGGTGGGTACGGCCGGTTTCCGGGGTGAGGCGCACGAGCGTCGCACCCGGCAGGTACTCGAGAATCTCCCAGCGCGTGACGGCGGCCCGCCCGCGGCGGCTCCGCACACTCATCCGTTTCCGCTCCCGCGGATGGCGCCCGATCGGCCGGTCGATGACACCGGCGGCGGGCATGAGCCGGCCGCGCACGATGGCGACGTAGCGCTTGGTGATCTGCCGCTCCCGGAACTGGCGGGCGAGTCCCTCGAGCGCCGCGACCGTGCGCGCCACGAGCAGCACACCCGAGGTGTCGCGGTCGAGGCGATGGACGATGCCCGGGCGCTCGGGGTCTCCCACGCCGGCGACCGACGCGAGCCGGTGGAGCAGCGCGTTCACGACCGTGCCGTGGCGAGTACCCGGGGAGGGGTGCACGACGATCCCGGGTGGCTTGTCGATCGCGACGACCGCCTCGTCCTCGTAGAGCAGAGTGAGCGGCAGGGGCTCCGGCTCGACCGTCGCGCGCGGCGGGGGCGGCACCGAGACCGCGACGTGCGCCCCGGCGCGGAGCGCAAGCGCACGCTTGCGGGGGATTCCATCGACGCGCACCCGACCCGCGTCGATCAGCTGCTTCGCCTGCGAGCGCGTGCCGATGCCGGGCAACGAGGCCACGAAGCGATCGAGGCGCATGCCGGCGGCCGCAGTCGGCACGTCGTGCGCGACCTCGTGATCGCCCCGGCTGGGCTCAGCCCCGCTGCGCGACCCCGGCATCTCCCGCCAGCACGCTCCGCGCCCGCGCCACGTCGGCGGCGATCGCCGCACGTAGCGCCTCGGGACCGGCGAACGCCGCCTCGCCCCGCAGGCGCTCGATCAGCCGCACCACGAGCCAGCGGCGGTAGAGGTCGCCCGCGAAGTCGAGGAGGTGGACCTCGACCGTCCGCCGGCGGCCCGCAAAGGTCGGGCGGATGCCGATGTTCATCACGCCGGCGTGGCGTCGCCCCTGGCTCTCCACGATGACGGCGTACACCCCGTCGGCGGGCAGGAGGAGGCCCCGGCGCGCGTGGAGGTTCGCAGTGGGAAACCCGAGCGTCCGACCCCGCCGGTCGCCCGTGACCACTCGCCCGCGGAGCGAGTGGGGGCGGCCGAGCAACCGGCGTGCTTCGCGCACGTCGCCCCGGCCGAGCACCTCGCGCAAGGCGGTGCTGCTCACCTGCTCGGCGCCGACCGTCACCGGCCCCACCACCTCTACGCCGAAGCCCAGCCGCGCACCCAGCTCGCGCAACGTGTCGGCGGAGCCCGCACGATCCCGCCCGAAATTGACGTTGTAGCCGACGACGAGGTGGCGGAGCGCGAGATGACGGAGCAGGAACTCTCGCACGAACGCCTCGGGGTCGAGCGCCGCGAACTGCCGCGTGAAGCGCTGGAGTACCGTCACGTCGATCCCCAGCTCGCGCAGCGTCGCGAGCCGATCGTGCAGCGGCTGGATGACGGCCGGTGCCCGCTCCGGCGCGACGACCGTCAGCGGGTGGGGCTCGAAGGTGAGGACGATCGCCTGCCCACCGTCGGCGCGCGCCCGCTCGACCGCGGAGCG
>VBLA01000139.1 GCA_005879245.1 Deltaproteobacteria bacterium | reverse complement strand
GAGCCCGCGATGATCCTCCTGAACCCGCGAAGCCTCACCCGGCCCTACCCGGACGCCCGCTCCGCCGAGGTGATGCGCAAGACGGTCGACTTCTTCGAGGCCAAGGGCAAGACCCGGCTGAAGGCGGACTACCATTCGCGTGTCTGGTATGGGGACTTCCTCGACTTCGTCCGGCGCGAGCGCCTCTTCGCCACCATCTCGACGCCGGCCGGCTACGGGGCGCCCGATGCCCGCTGGGACACCTGGCGCATCTGCGAGTTCGCCGAGATCCTGGGCTTCTACGGGCTCCAGTACTGGTACACGTGGCAAGTGACCGTGCTCGGCCTCGGACCCATCTGGATGAGCCGCAACGAGGAGCTGAAGCAGCGGGCGGGGCGCTTACTCGCAGACGGCGGCATCTTCGCGTTCGGCCTCTCGGAGCGCGAGCACGGCGCCGACATCTACTCGACCGAGATGACGCTCACGCCCGTCGGCGAGGGCCGCTACGTGGCGAACGGCCGCAAGTACTACATCGGCAACGGCAACGCGGCCGCGCTCGTGTCGACGTTCGGCAAGCTCGGCGGCCGCGGCACGGGTGCGGGCGACTACGTCTTCTTCGCGGTCGACCCGCGTGACGAGCGCTACGAGCTGGTGAAGAACGTGGTGGCGAGCCAGAACTTCGTCTCCGAGTACGCGCTGCACGACTATCCGATCACGGAGGGCGACATCCTGGCCAAGGGACAGGACGCCTGGGACAACGCCCTCAACACGGTGAACGTCGGCAAGTTCAACCTCGGATGGGCGACGATCGGCATCTGCACGCACGCCTTCTACGAGGCGATCCACCATGCCGCGAACCGCAGGCTCTACGGGATGCACGTCACCGACATGAGCCACGTCCGCCGGATGTTCGTGGACGCCTACGCGCGTCTGGTGGCGATGAAGCTCTTCGCGCTCCGCGCCGCCGACTACATGCGCGCGGCGTCGCCCCAGGATCGGCGCTATCTGCTCTACAACCCGATGGTGAAGATGAAGGTCACTACGCAGGGCGAGGCCGTGATCGATCTCCTGTGGGATGCGATCGCCGCCAAGGGCTTCGAGAAGAACATGTACTTCGAGCAGGCGGCGGTCGACATCCGCGCGCTGCCGAAGCTCGAAGGCACGGTGCACGTGAACATCGCGCTCATCGTGAAGTTCATGCCGAGCTACTTTTTCGCCGCCGACGACTCGCTCAACGTCCTCCCCGAGGTCCCCCGGCGCGACGACGCGGCCAACGACGACTTCCTCTTCGCGCAGGGCCCGGCCCGGGGCCTCGGCTCGATCCGGTTTCACGACTACCGGAAGAGCCTGGCGAGCTGGGATCTCCCCAACGTCGCGCTGCTCGCGGAGCAGATCGAGGTCTTTCGTGAGATGCTCGCGACCGTGCCCCCGGACGAGGCGCAGCGAAAGGACGTCGATTTCCTGCTCGCGGGCGGCGAGCTCTTCGCGCTCGTCGTCTATGCGCAGCTCATCCTCGAGAACGCGCGCATCTACGGCATCGAGCCGGCACTGGTCGACCAGATCTTCGACGTCCTGGTGCGCGATTTCTCGCGTCACGCCGTCGAGCTCCACGGGCGTCGCGCCAGCAACGAGTCGCAGATGGGGTTCGCGCTGCGCATGATCCGGAAGCCGGTCGAGGACGCCGCGCGCTACGACCGGGTATGGAACGAGATGGTGCTGCCGCTCCGGGACGCTTACGAGATGAGCCCGTGAGCGCCGGCGAGCCGGCGGCGAATCTGCAAGAAGTCCTGGTGACAGGAGAAGCGATACCCGTCGTCGCAGCGGAAGGTCTGCTGCACGTACGCCTCGAGGTCGCGTCGCGGCACGGGGTAGGCTGACGGCGGGAGGTTCATCATGAACTCGGCCACGACGTAGGCGCGCTCGAAGTCCTGCGTCGTGACATGTGCGGGGACCGTCTCGAGGGTCACCGCGAGCTGCTGGCCGTGCTCGGCGTGGAGCCGCGTCACCAGGGCGCGGAGGTCGAAGCGCCACCCGTAGAAGTGGTCCAGCATCCGCATGCAATCGGTATCCTGGTTCTGGATGGCCACGACCAGCACGCCGTTCGCTGCCAGCCAGGATGCCATGCGCTCCACGTGCGCCATCCACGCCTCGCCATCGATGTAGTAGAGCACGTGGGAGCAGAGCACGAGGTCGCCCGGCTGCGAGGGGCTGGCTTCGAGAATGGTATCCGGCAGCACCTCGACCGATGGACAGTGCTGCGCCAGGTCGGCGCGCAGGTGGGGGTTCGGCTCGATCGCGATCGTGTGCTCGAACGCGTCGGTGAACCACGCGGTCACCTTGCCGTTGCCAGCTCCGGCGTCGACGAAGACCCGGCGCGACGGGAGCCCCGCGACGAGGCGCTCGAGCCAGGCGCGCGCCGTCGCCTTCTGGTCGGTGTGGTCCAGGAACACCTGGAACGCTCGCTGGTAGTCGCCGCTCAGTGAGCTGTAGAGCTCGATCATCCGCATCGCGGGGCGACCCCTATCACATCGGCCCCTGGTACACCTCCGCGAAGCGCAGTCCTGGCTCGGGTGCCACGGACAGGTTGGCGGCGCGATCGGTCCGGACGCAGATGACCACCGGGCCCGCGACGCCGCGAGCCTTGGCGAGCGCCGCTTCGACCTCGCCGAGGCTCTCGGCGTAGAGACCCTCACAGCCGAGCCCGCGCGCCACCACGTCCCAGCGCACCGTCCCCATCTCCGTGCCGAAGTTCTGCCCGTAGAGCATCTGCTCGTTCGGGATCTCCATCGACCACGAGCCCTCGGCGAAGACGACGACGGTGATCTTGGTGCGCTCGCGCGCGGCGGACTGCATCTCCATGAAGTGGAAGCCGGCCGCGCCGTCGCCGGTGATGCACACGACCTCGCGGTCGGGGCTCCCGAGCTTCGCGCCGAGGGCCGAGGGCACGCCCGTGCCGAGCATGCCGAGCTCGAGGATGCTGAGATACGAGCGCGGGCGCGTCGGCGGCAGGAACCAGTACGCCCAGAGCGACGTGAAGCCGCCGTCGGTCACGTAGATCGGCTCCCGGCCGAACGCGGTGCCGATCGCCTGCATCACGCGGGCCGGGTGGAGGCCCGGTCCGGCCCAGCTCTCGACCACGCCCATCTGCTCCTTCCACCACTCGTCCGCCGCGCGACGGCAGCGGGCGAGGAAGCCCGGATCCCGCGGCCGCGCCCGCCTCGTCTCGAGCGCCGAGGCCAGGCTCGCGAGCGCCGGCTTCACGTCGGCGACGATGCCGAGCGCCAGCGGGCGGGTCACGCCGATGTGCCGCGGGTCGATGTCGATCTGGACGACTCGCTGCGTGGTCGGATCCCCCCAGTACTTGTCGTACGGGAGGTCGAGGTTGCCGAGCCGCGACCCCGCGACGAGCACGACGTCGGCTTCCCGCTTGGCGAGGTCGCCGCCGGCGCCGAGGCCGTAGACCGCGTTCGGATGGTCGAGCGGCACCACGGCACGGCCAGCCATGGAGGTGAGCACGGGGCACCCGAGCCGCTCGACGACGCCGAGCAGGGCCTCGTTGGCCCCGGCGCGATCGACGCCGGAGCCCGCGATCACGAGCGGGCGCGCGGCGCCGGCCAGCAGGTCCGCGATCTCCGTGATCCGGGCGTCGGACGCCTCGGGCAGCGGAGCGCGGTACGCGGCGGGCGGCGGCACGCGCACGCTCGACGCGTCCCCCGTCGCGTAGAGGACCGGCGCGGGCAGCTCGATGTGCACCGGTCCCGGCCGGCCCGTCCACATCTCGCGGAACGCGAGCCGCACGACCTCCGGGATGCGCTCCCACGAGAAGATCGGTCCGCTCCACTTGACGACCGGCTTGTACACGTCGAGCTGGTCCTGTCCCTGAAAGGTCGACGGCGGCGACGGGTAGACGATCCCCAGGCGGTGCTGCGAGGTGATTGCCACGAGCGGCACGCCCTCGTGCCGCGCCGTGATCACGCCCGCGAGCAGGTTGGCCGAGCCGGGACCGGGGTTGCCGATCACGACCGCCACCTGGCCCGTCGTCTTGTAGAGCCCCTCGGCCATGTGCGCCCCGGCGGCCTCGTGGCGGAAAGGCACGAGGCGTATGCCGTGCTCGCCGAGCGCCGCCAGCAGCGGGTCGATCTCGGGCGACGGGAGACCGAAGACGAAACGGACGCCCTCGTTGGCGAGGCAGCGGGCCAGCAGCCGTCCACCGTTCAGCTCGGCCATCGGACACCTCCTCGTGGGACTCGCGGCTCTTGTAGCAGCTCTTGCCCGTGCCGGCCCAGGCGTGCCGTCGGGCGTTCCTCGCGCCGGCATCGACGGCGGGCGGCCCCGGCGATAGGGTGGTGCGCCATGCACATCCCCCACTTCATGCGCCGCGTGAACCGGGTGTTGACCAATCCCCTGATGGGGACGTTCGCCTGGCTCGTCCCGCCGCTGGCCGTCGTGCACCACGTCGGACGGAAGACCGGCCACGCCTACCGCACGCCGGTGGTCGCGTTCCGCAGCCGCGCGGGCATCGTGATCCCGATGACGTACGGTCGCGACGTGGACTGGGCGCGGAACATCGTCCGGGCCAGGAAGTGCGAGCTCGATCGCATGGGAGGCCGGGTCACGCTGCGGAACCCGCGCATCGTCGGCTTCGACCATGCCAGGGGACGCCTTCCCGCCGCGCTCCGCGCGTTCTTCCGCGCGGCGGATGTCCCCGGCTACGTCCTGGCCGACACCTGACGATGCGCGTCGAGCTCTACTACTGGCCGACGATCCAGGGCCGCGGCGAGTTCGTCCGCCTCCTGCTCGAGGAAGCCGGCGCCGACTATGTCGACGTCGCGCGAGCCAAGGGCGGCATGGCGGCGATGATGCGGTTCCTCGGGGGCAAGGAGCCGGGTGCGCTGCCGTTCGCGGCGCCGTTCGTGAAGGTCGGTGATGCCGTCGTGTCGCAGACCGCCAACATCCTCGATTTTCTGGCGCCGAGGCTGGGCCTCGTGCCCGACCACGAGACGCTCCGCGCGGAGGCGAGCCAGATCGGGCTCACGATCGCCGACTTCGTGGGCGAGATCCACGACACCCACCATCCGATCGCCGGGAGCCTCTACTACGAAGAGCAGAAGAAGGAGGCGAAGCGGCGCGCGCCGGTCTTCCTGAAGGAGCGGATGCCGAAGTACCTCGGATGGCTCGAGGACGTCCTCGCGCGCAACGCGGCGAGCGCCGGGCGGTGGCTCGTCGGAGGCGATCTCACCTACGTGGACCTGTCGGCGTTTCAGGTGGTCGAGGGACTGCGCTATGCATTCCCGAACGCGCTGGCGCGGCTCGAGCGGAAGATCCCGCGGCTGGTCACGCTGCACGATCGCGTCGCCGAGCGGCCGCGGATCGCGGCGTACCTCACATCGAAGCGCCGGCGGCCCTTCAACCAGGAGGGGATCTTCCGGCGGTATCCCGAGCTCGATGCACCGGCGCCGCGGCGGCCGTCGCGCGGCACTCGCGGGCGAAGGGCGCGGCGATAGGCGCCGCTACTGCTGAGACGGCGTCACGCGGTAGTGATCGAGGACCTCGCCGAGCGCCGGTACCCCGCTCAGTCGCACGTCGGGATGGCGCTGCCGGAGGTGCTTCTCCATCCCCTGCAACTCCGGGTCGGTGATCCGGGGCGTGGTGAGCAGGGTCACGTGGCACTTGGCGCACGTCACGGCGAACACGGGCGATGTGGCCTTCCGCTCCATGCGAGGCTACTGCTGCGGTGCTCCGTGGCTCGCGTCGAGATCTTCTCGCCGTCCGGAATCCTGGTCCGGGACGACGGGCGGGTGGCCGTCGTCGGTGTAGCCCGGTAGGAGGACGCGGAACCTGGTGCCGCGGCCCGGAGTACTCTCGACGTCGATCGTGCCCCCGAGGCGATCCACG
>VBLA01000138.1 GCA_005879245.1 Deltaproteobacteria bacterium | reverse complement strand
TCCGGGTCGATGTGCTCGTAGGTCTCGGGGTTCTTCTGCACCGCGGCCACGTGGAGGCCGCCCTTGTGGGCGAAGGCGCTCTGCCCGACGAAGGCCTGGCGCTTGTTGGGCTCGATGTTGGCCAGCTCGTAGATGAAGTGCGAGACGTCGGCGAGCCGCTTCAGCTGGACGGCGGACACGCAGTGATAGCCACGCTTCAGCTGAAGGACGGGAATCACCGAGACGAGGTTCGCGTTGCCGCAGCGCTCGCCGAAGCCGTTGATCGTCCCCTGCACCTGGACGCAGCCGTGCTCGATGCCGGTCACCGAGTTGGCGACGGCGAGCTCGCAGTCGTTGTGGCAGTGGATGCCGAGGGGAACCGTCGTGGCGGCGCGGGCGGCGTCCACCCCCGCCGCCACCTGGGCGGGCAGCGAGCCGCCGCGCGTGTCGCAGAGGCAGATGAGGCTCACGCCGGCGTCGGCGGCGGCCCGGAGACAGTCGAGCGTGTAGGCCGGGTTGGCGGCGAGCCCGTCGAAGAAATGCTCCGCGTCGAAGATCACCTCGTCGACGCGCTTCTTCAGGAACGCCACCGAGTCGTGGATGACCTCCAGGTTGGCCTTGAGGGGGATGCGGAGGTCGTCGCGAACGTGCAGGTCCCAGGTCTTCCCGACGATGGTCACGACCGGCGTGTCGGCGTCGAGGCAGAGGGTCAGGTTGCGGTCGTCGGCGGCCTTCACGCCGGCGCGGCGGGTGGAGCCGAAGGCCGCTACCCGGGCGTGGCGGAGCCCGCGGCGCTTGACCGCGCGGAAGAACTCCTCGTCACGCGGGTTCGACCCCGGCCACCCCCCTTCAATGTAGTGGACGCCGAGGTCGTCGAGCCGTTCGGCGATGCGGAGCTTGTCCTCGAGCGTGAAGGAGATGTCCTCCGCCTGGCTGCCGTCCCGCAGCGTCGTGTCGTAGATCTGGATCCGCTTCATTTGGCTTCCGTTCCGGCACTGCCGATGAAGGCATCGTGCAGGGCACGCACCGCCAGCTCGGTGTACTTCGCGTCGATGACCACCGAGACCTTGATCTCCGATGTCGTGATCATCTGGATGTTGATGCTCTCCGCCGCCAGGACATCGAACATGCGCGCCGCGATGCCAGCGTGTGTCCGCATGCCGACACCCACGATCGAGACCTTCGCGACGTTGAGCTCGCTCGTCACGCCCTGCGCGCCGATCTCGCGGGCCACGCCCTCGGCCAGTGCGCGCGCCTTCTCGTAGTCGCCGCGCGGCACCGTGAAGGTCACGTCGGTAGCGCCCTTCTCGCTCACGTTCTGCACGATCATGTCGACGATGATGTTGGCACGCGCGATCGGTCCGAAGAGGCGGGCCGCCACCCCGGGGTGGTCGGGCACCTGCAGCAGGGTGAGCTTCGCCTGGTCGCCGTCGTGGGCGATCCCGGCCACCGACACCTCGTTCATCGTCGCCTCCTCCTCCACGACCCACGTGCCCTCCTCCTGGTTGAAGGAGGAGCGCACGTGGACCGGTACGTGGTAGCGCTTGGCGAACTCCACGGAACGGATCTGCAGCACCTTGGCCCCCAGGCTCGCGAGCTCGAGCATCTCGTCGTAGGAGATGCGCTCGAGCTTGCGGGCACGCGGGACAATTCGGGGGTCACTGGTAAAGACTCCGTCGACATCGGTGTAGATCTCGCACGCCTCGGCCCCGAGCGCGGCGGCGAGCGCGACGGCACTGGTGTCCGAGCCGCCGCGGCCGAGCGTCGTGATCCTGCCCTCGCCGTCCACCCCCTGGAAGCCGGCGACGACCGCCACCGTCCCCGCCGCGAGCGTCTGCTGGAGCCGCTCCACGTCCACCCGGACGATGCGCGCCCGTCCGTAGGCGCTGTCGGTCTCGATGCGCACCTGGTGGCCGAGGAAGGAGCGGGCGGGGACCCCGACCTGCTGGAGGGCGAGCGCGGCGAGCGCGGCCGTGACCTGCTCGCCGGTCGCGACCAGGGCGTCGCTCTCCCGATCGTCCGGCGAGGGTGCGATGGCGCGCGCCAGGCCGAGGAGCCGGTTCGTCTCGCCCGCCATGGCGCTCACCACGACGACCACCTGGTCCCCTCGCGCCCGGCTCGCGGCGACCCGTTCCGCCACCGAGCGGATGCGATCCACGTCGGCGACGGAGGTCCCGCCGAACTTCTGCACCACGAGCGCCATCGGTCGTCTAGGGATACCGCATCGCCATGCAGCGCCTCAAGCCGCGAATGACGACCGTCGGCTCTATCGGTCTACGTTCGTGGCGGGGGCACTCCCCTCCCCCGGGTCGCGGAGCTGCCAGATGCGGATGTCGGGCCCCAGCCGGCCGGTGTCCCAGCCGATCTCCTCGTGCACGACGTCGGCCTCCTCGGCGAGCCGGACGAGGAAGGCCGCGTAGCGCTCCACCGAGTGGGGGAAGAAGCGTGTGTTCTCCGCTACGTCCGCGAACGCGCCGTCGAAGTAGGAGTTGAGGACGACGTATTGCACGCCGGCGCGGCGGAAGCCGTCGACGAGCTCGGGACCGTAGATCGGATTCCGCTCGGGACTGAGGCCGACGCCGGGGGGCAGGCCGTAGAGCCGCGGGCCGACTTCCCGGAGCCACTGGAAGCGGAACGGGTGTAGTGGAGCGAGCGGTCGAGCGGGACGGCGGTGACGGCGAGCGCCACGGCGAGCCAGACGAGCCGACGGCGGCGCCCAGCCGGCGGGACGAGGCGCTCGGCGGCGGCGCCCGCGAGCGCGTAGAGGAAGGGCATCGCCGGGAGGAGGAAGCGGATCGCCTTGATCCAGCCCGCGCCGGAGATGCTCGCCACGTAAACTATCGCGGTCACCGCATAGACGGCGCCCGCGAAGCCGAGCCATCCCGTTGCCGCCAGACCGAGGCCGCCGGCCGCGAGGAGGAGCGCGGGGAGTCCCAGATCCGAGCGAAGCGACGTGCCGAGCCAGGGCGTTTCCCAGGTGGGCGTGCGGGAAACAAGGTAGTCGAGCGCCCCGAGCTGCACGCGACCGATCTGCCCCCCGCGCTCGCAGGCGAGCGTGTATGCCAAGTCCGTCGTGTAGTGGTCGCGCAGCGAGAGAAAGAACGGCGTCGTCACGAGGAAGGCGACGAGCGCCACGCCGGCGCTCGTCACGAGCGCGACGGCGAGGAGTCGTGGGCTCCGCTGTTGCCACGCGGTGGCGGCCGCGGCGGCGGCGAGGACGGGTGCAGCGAAGGCGCCGGTCCACTTGGCGCCCGCCGCGAGCCCGACGGCCGCACCGGCCGCGGCCCACACCCGGACGGCGGTGGGCCGGCGGACGCTCGCGGCGATCGCGAGCGTCGCGAAGAGGACACAGAGGCCGTCGGGTGACGGGGTGCGCGATTCCGTCAGGAGCATCGGCGACGCGGCCGCAAGGGCCGTGGCGACGATCGTGCCGAGCGCACCCGTCGCCGCCCGCGCCGCGTACGCCGTCGCCGCCACGAGCCCGAGGCCGGCGAGTGCGGAGACGGCCGCCGCCGTCAGCTGGTGGCCGTAGATCGAGAGAATCCCGAGGCCGCGGTAGAGGCCGACGAGCAGATAGATGTAGAGGCCCGGGTACTGGAAGGAGGTCGGACGGAGGTCTCCGGTCTCCGCCATGTGCGCCGCCTGATCGATGAACTTGAACCCGTCGACGTACTGCACCTCGGGGAGATCGAAGTCGAGGCGGTAGACGCGGAGCGCGGCGGCGAGCAGCAGGATGAGCGCGAGGACGACCGTCGGGACCGGCCCGTCCGGGCCGTCGCGGTCGGGTGAGCCGATCAGCTCCGCGCGGCGCGCCACGGCGAGGCCAGCCGGATACGCCGGGGCGGGCGGTGCGGTCAACTGCACGGGCGCGGGTCCGCCGGGCTCCCTGCGGGACGCTGCTGCAGAGGCTAGCGCACACGCTGTAGCCTGTTTCGCAGGTTTAAGTATTTCAAGTTATTGAGAGAAATCATTGACATCGCCTCGGGGGCGGTGTTACGCCAGCTGGCGGCGGGGTGGGGAACGCAGACGGCGTTTCGGGAAGCGAGACTGAGCGGCTTATGATGCGCGTGTTAGGGACGGCCGGCGTCCGGAGTGCGAGCACCGAGCTCGCGTGGCTCCTGCTGACCCTCGTCACGACCGGTTGCCTCGCGGGCTGCTTCGCACGCCGGCCCGTGGATCCTCCGGTCGTCGAGTCGGCCCACGAAATGGGCTCCCCTACCGCATCCACGTCGGGGACACGCTCGACGTCCGCTTCTACAGCACGCCCGAGCTCAACACCAAGGCGACGGTGCGGAGCGACGGGAAGATCTCCCTCGAGCTGGTGGGGGACATCGAAGCGGCAGCGCAGACGCCCGAAGCGTTCGCCAAGATTCTCGGGGCGCGGTACGCCCGCGAGCTCCGGAATCCGACCGTGACGGTCGTCGTGCAGTCGTTCGGGGGCCAGGTGTTCGTGGCGGGTGAGGTGAAGCGGCCGACCGCGATCAGCTTCGCGCACGGGATGACGGCGCTCCAGGCGATCGCCAGCGCCGGGGGGTTTCGCGATACCGCGAACCTCCACGGTGTCGTCCTGATGCGCGTCTCGAACGGCGAGTATCGCCCCCATCGCCTCGCCCTGAACAGTGCCGTCACCGGCAAGGACCTGTCGTCCGACCTCCAGCTGCAGCCGGCGGACGTGCTCTACGTCCCGCGGACGGGGATCGCGGAGGTGAACCTGATCGTTGACCAGTACGTCAAGAAGGTCCTGCCCGACCTCCCCTACATTCCGCCGATCTTCTAGCGTGAGGGGTCGGATGCGTCGCTGGCGGCTCGTCGCCCCCGTGTGCGCCGCGGTCGGGCTGCTCGTCCTCCTCGGTCCGCTCCTCGTCGCGCCCTACCGCGCGTCCGCCCTCCTCCTCCTGCCCGGGAGCGGCGCCGACCTCGACTCGGCGCTCGCGCCGCTCCGGAGCCGCGCGCTCGTCGCCGCGGTCGTGAAGGAGCTCCCGGCCGCGGAGCAGCCGTCCCGCCTGGGGGCGGCGGTGGCGGCGGTCGGGCGTCTCTTGCGGGGCCTGCGGTCGCAGCATCGCTGGCCGCAGGACGACGCGATTCGCTCCGTCGGCCACGAGGTGGAGGAGCTCCGGAGACGCCTCGAGGTCGAGCCTCTGCGCGGCTCGAACCTGATCGAGGTGGGGTTGCCCGGTTCGGATCCAGCCTGGGCGAGTGCCTTCCTGGACCGGTTGGCGGCGGCGTACGTCGAGCGGCAGAGGGCGGCAGCCGCCGCGCTCCTCACCGGGAAGGACGCTGCCGAGCGCGACGGTCTCCTGGGCGCGAAGCTCGCGGAGTCCGAGAGCGCGCTCCGCGAGCTGCGGGAGAAGATGGGGACGTACGGTGGGGAGGCGGCAGAGATCCGCCAGCGCCTGGTCGAGTTCGACACCGAGCTGGCGCGGGTCCAGGTGAGCCGTGCAGAGCAGGAGGAGCGGGTCGCCTACCTCCGGCGCGTGCCGCCCTCGGTGGAGAAGCACGTCAGCCCGCAGCTCGTCGAGCTCGAGACCAAGCGCGCCGAGCTCCTGGCGCGCTATCTGCCGGAGAGCAAGCGGATCCAGGTGATCGACGAGGAGATCCGGCATCTGCGGAGCAGCCCCGCCGTCGACACGCCGGCGGCGCCGCCTCGGGCCGACGCCGGGAGCGAGCTCGTCGCCGCCCGCACGGTGCTGGCCGCCCTCAGCGGACGGGAGAAGGCGCTCTCGCAGGGCCGGGAGGAGTACCGACGGCGCCTGGTCATGCTCGAGGCGCAGGGCGGCGAGCTGGCGCGGCTCGAGCAGCGGGTGAAGGTCGACGAGGACGCGTACGTGTCGTCCGCCCGCACCGTGGAGCAGTCGGGACTCGCTCCGGCACCCGACCACGCGACTCTCCCTGGCCCGACCGTCATAGCGCCGGCACGCGTTTCCCGTGAGCTGCCGACCGCAGCGACACTGGCCCTCCTCGTGGGTCTGATCGCCGGGCTCGCGCCGACCATGGGACGCGCGGCAGGCCGCGGAGGCGACGACGCATTGCCCGCACGCTCGGCGGCGCCCGGGAGCTCCGCGCCACGACGTTCGACGCGCCGTGACGTTCGCCCTGCCGTCCGGCCGGTCCCTCGACGGACGGTGAGCCGCGCCCTCCCCGTCGCGCTGGCGATCGTGTTCCTGGCCGTTCGTCCCGGTAGCACGCCCCTCGCCGACCCCGTCGAGTCGGGCGGGGTGAGCGACACGCCGGCGGTGGCGGACGACGTCCTGCAGGAGAACGCAGCAGCGCCTCGCGTCGCGCCGCCGAGCATGCCCGTGCATGCCGGGGCAGAGGCGGCGGATCCGGGACGGCGGGCTGCCGTGCCGCTCGAGAAACCCGCGCCGGCTCGTCAGACCGTCATCATCCCTGCGGGAGAGTCGATCCTGAGTCTCGTCCGGAAGCTGTCGCACAGGCCCCTGACGGTGCGTGAGGAGGTGGAGGTCATCGCCCAGGTGAAGCGACTCAACCCGCGCATCTTCAACCCGGACCTCATCCGCCCGGGGGACAGGGTGATCCTGCCGGGCTGCATCGGCTGCACGACGGGTCCCAGTCGCGAGGGCGGCGCCTAGACCTCGCCCGCAGGGCTCAGCGGTCGCGCGGCGTAGCGGGTGCTCCCGCCTCCACGCGCTCGTCGTGCGCGAGCTCGAAACTCTCGAGGAACCGGAGGTACTCGGGCGGGAGCCCCTGCTCGGCCGCTCCCTCGAGCAGGAGCCGCATGTAGCGCGCCGACGGCTTCCGCTCCGGCTTCGAGACCGACGATCGGTAGGTGAAGGCGGGAAGGTGTTCCGCGTCGCCGACCGCGACCGTCACCGCCACGCGCCGGTAGACGCCCAGGTGCACCCCCTCCGTCCAGTCGAGACGGTCGAAATCCTCGGGCGCGAGCAGGTAGAGCACGCCATGGGTTCGCGCGCCCGGCTCCGGCTCGACGTTCGCCACCCCCCGCTCGCCGGGGCCGACCGGCAGGTCGAAGCGGAGACGGTGATCATGCAGCCAGCCGTGGCGCGTCGCGAGGGGGTGCATCGCGCGCCGCTCGCAGAAGACGGCGCGGCTCATGTTGCTGCCGTACGCGAAGTACCAGATCGCTGACCCATCCGCCGCACCGCCTGACGGAGGTGCGCTCAGGGGGTGGGGTCCTTGGTACCGGGAGTCTTGAAGAGGGCGAGGTAGCGCCCGTAGCCCTCCTCCTCGAGCTTCTCGACCGGGATGAAGCGGAGCGACGCCGAGTTGATGCAATAGCGGAGCCCGGTCGGCCCCGGACCGTCGGGGAAGACGTGGCCCAGGTGGGAATCGGCGTGCTTCGAGCGCACCTCGGTGCGGTGCATGAAGAGCCGGCGGTCGTCGTGCTCGACGAGGTTCTCCTTGTCGATCGGGCGCGTGAAGCTCGGCCATCCGGTGCCCGAGTCGAACTTGTCGAGCGAGCTGAAGAGCGGCTCGCCCGAGACGACGTCGATGTAGATGCCGGCTTTCTTGTTGTCCCAGAAGGCGTTGTGGAACGGAGGCTCCGTCGCCTCGTGCTGCGTGACCTGGTACTGCTCCGGGGTGAGACGCTTCTTCAGCTCGGTGTCGCTCGGCTTGTCTGGGTTGCCCATCGCTCCTTCCCTGTCTCCCGCCCTGCCGTCGGACGCGCGGATGACTGCAAGGGAGAGGAGAGCCAGGCAGCCGATGCCCGCGGCGACGAGGGCGAGTCGCATGATGGTTGGATGCTCCGTGGGGCCTACGGTTTCTCGGGCGTGGAGGCGTGTCAACCGTCACCCGGGTGGCGCCGCAATCATCCCTGTTTGAAGGGGGTCTCCCTTACCGGTTCCGGACGACGGAAATTCCTTGACACCGGGGGGTGGGACGGGGCTATTCGGGCGAAGCATCCAACGGGAAAGGGAGGCTTCCGATGCATCGATCTCGCCTGAACCTCGCATGGTCGGCTGGGGCGGTTCCCGTGGCGCTCGCCCTGAGCGTCGGGATAGCGCACGGCCTGGTGCTCACGGCCGGTAGCGCGAGTCAGAAGCAGCGCGCGGACGTTGGCAAGCAGGTCGCCAAGCTGACTTCCTGCCTCGCCAAGTCGACCATCAAGTGCGAGGAGAGCGGTGTCAACTCGGGCGTCGAGTGCGATCTCACGAATCCCGGCGCGAGCACGGTCGCGGAGCCCGCCAAGTCGAAGTTCATAGCTGCCGTCGCGACGTGCCTCAGCAAGCTCGACCTCGAGAAGAAATCGGCGACGGGCGACCCGGCCGCCGACTACACCGGCATCGGCTGCCCCGGCGACTCCGATCCCAACACGGGGGGTGACCAGCCCTACACGGACATGAACGCGTTCGAGGCGAGTCAGCTGACCGGGGTCCCGACGCAGCTCGCGAAGCTCCCGCCCTTCATCGAGCAGATCTGCGGGGGGATGAACAGCACCAACCCGCTCATCCTCGCGTGCGAGGATACGGATGCCAAGGCGCTCCTCAAGTACGGGACGTCCGCCAACAAGTGCCAGAGCAAGTGCGAGAATGACTATTCGGGCTCGAAGGGGAACGGCGGGCCGACCGACAGTACGACCCAGTGCGCGCTCGCGAGCGCGAGTGCCGATACGGCGTTCAAGCTGTGCGAGCAGGCCGCGCGCGACAAGCTGGACGCGGCGGCCGTCAATGGTTCGGGTGCCCACGACTCGTCGGGTGTCGACCTGATCCTCAACGGGGCGGGCATGATTCCCGGATTGAACGCCACCCTCGACGGTGCGAACAACAGCCTCTACAACCACCTCTGCCCCCCCTGATCGCCCGCGGCGCTGATCAGGCGAGCACCGCGCGCTCGAGGAGCGCGCGGTGCCGCTCTCCCCGCGGCGCGAACTCGATCGCCCTCCCCTCGCCCGTCGTGAAGCGGAGCGTGATCAGCAGGACCTCGTCGTCGGGCACGGGGGCGAGACGGTCGAACCACTCGACGGCTGCCACGCCCGCGCCGTAGAGCGCGTCGCGCAAGAGGGGCTCCTCGTCGTCCGGACGCGCGAGCCGGTAGAGGTCGACGTGAGTGAGCGGCAGGCGCCCGCCACGGTACTCGGTCGCGATCGTGAACGACGGGCTGTGGACGTGCGCGGGGTCGATCCCGAGGCCGGCGGCCAGGCCGCGGACGAGACAGGTCTTGCCCGCGCCGAGCTCGCCGACGAGACCGAGGAGCTCGCCGCCCCGGGCGGCGCGGCCGAGCGCGGCCCCGAGGGCTTCGGTCTCCTCGGGACTCGCGGTCGCGACCTCAGTGGCCCGCACGGTCGCCCCGCCGACGCGGTGCCTCGGGCCGGCCTGCCGCCTGGAGCCGCGCCAATGTCGCCGGGAGCTCGGCGATGAGGTCCCCCGCGAGGAGACCGACCTCGCCCTGACGCGCGGCGACCACGTCGCCCGCCGCGCCGTGTGCGAAGACGCCGAGCGCGGCCGCCTCGAAGGGCGGGAGCCCCTGCGCGAGCAACGCCCCCACCACGCCGGCCAGCACGTCACCCGTGCCGCCACTCGCCATCCCCGGGTTGCCGGTGGGCGAGATGGCCGCCCCGCCGTCGGGACTCGCCACCACCGTGCGCGCTCCCTTGAGCACGACCACGACCTGGGCGGAGGCCGCGAAGCCGCGCGCCGCCCCCAGCCGATCCGCCTGCACGGCCGCCGTCTCCGTGCCGAGGAGACGCGCCAACTCACCCGGGTGGGGCGTCACGACGGTCGGGGCGGAGCGGGCGCGGAGGAGATCCGTGCCGGCGACGGCGTTGAGCGCGTCCGCATCGAGCACGAGAGGCACGGGAGCGCGGCGCACGAGATGGGCGACCAGGGCGCGCGTGCCCGGCGTGACTCCGAGCCCCGGCCCGCAGACCACGGCGTCGCGCCCGGCGAGGAGCGCCTTCAGGGCCTGTCCGTCGCCCAGCTCCGCGCCCCCCGCCCCGTCGTCGGGGAGCGCGGCGGTCATCGTCTCGCGCACGCGCCCCTCGAAGACGGGCTGGAGACCCGCGGGGACGGCGAGCGTCACGAGGCCTGCGCCGGCGCGCCCGGCCGCCTCGGCGGCGAGCAGCGCCGCCCCGGTCTTCCCTCGTGAGCCCGCGATCACGAGGACGTGCCCGAAACTACCCTTGTGCGCATCGCGCGGGCGCGGGTGCAGGAGGGAGCCGATCGCCTTCGCCTCGAGCAGCGAGATGCGCGGGCCGATGGCGGTCACCGCCGCGGGAGGAATCCCGATGTCGACGACGGCGAGGAGCCCCGTGTGCTCGACGCCGGGATAGATGACCTGCCCCACCTTGGGGAAGCCGAAGGTCGCCGTCGTGGTGGCGCGCACCGCCGTGCCGAGCGGCATGCCGGTATCGGGCGAGAGCCCGGAGGCGAGGTCGAGCGCCAGCACCGGCACGCCGCAAGCGTTGACGAGCTCGATGACCGTCGCCGGGAGGCCGGTGACGGGAGCGTTCAGGCCCGTGCCGAAGAGCGCATCCACCACGACCGCCGCCTCGGCCAGCCGGCGGCCGAGGGCCTGGGTGGCGCCGGCGGCCGTGAGCTCGTGCACCCGTCCACGGCCCCGCCGCCAGGCGGCCAGCATGCGGGCCGCGTCGCCCCCGACCTCATCCGCCCGCGCCGCGAGCCAGACCTCCACCGGCACGCCCGCGCGGCGGAGATGACGCGCGACCACGAAGCCGTCGCCGCCGTTGTTGCCGCGGCCGCAGATGACGATCGCGCGACCGCGTGGCCGCCGGAGGTGCTCGCGGAGGACCCGTGCGGCGCCCGCTCCCGCCCGCTCCATGAGCACGTGGCCGGGCGTGCCGTGCTCGATCGTCCAGCGATCGAGGGCTCGCATCTCGGCGGCGGTGACGACGGTCACGTCGCGCCCGCGAGCGCCGCCTTCATCTCCCGGACCGCCACCGCGAGGCCGACCACGACGGCCCGCGCGATGAGGCTGTGGCCGATGTTCAGCTCGACGATCCCGGGCAGAGCGACGATCGGCTGCACGTTGGCGAGCGTGAGTCCGTGGCCGGCGTGGACCTCGAGGCCGAGGCGGCGCGCCTCCGCGGCGGCGGCCCGCAGCCGCTCGAGCTCTCGTGCGGCGCTCGCCGCATCGCGCGCGTTGGCATAGTCGCCCGTGTGGAGCTCGACCGCGGGCGCGCGCGCCGCCACCGCCGCGGCGAGCTGCGCGGGCTCGGGATCGATGAAGAGCCCCACCTGGATGCCCGCGTCCGCCAGTGCCGCGACGGCCGTCTGGACGCGAGCGAGCTGGCCCGCGACGTCGAGACCCCCTTCGGTGGTGAGCTCCTCGCGGCGCTCCGGCACGAGGCAGGCGTCGGCGGGGCGGACCCGCCGCGCGAACGCGACCATCGCCTCGGTCGCGGCCATCTCGAGGTTCAGCTTCACGCGGAGACGGCGGCGGAGCACCTCCACGTCGCGTTCCTGGATATGGCGGCGGTCCTCGCGCAGGTGGACCGTGATGCCGTCGGCGCCGGCCGCCTCGGCGACGAGGGCGGCCTCCACCGGATCCGGGTAGTCGACGCCCCGGGCCTGCCGGAGCGTCGCGACGTGGTCGACGTTGACGCCCAGGCGAAGCGCCGTCATGCCGCCTCGAAGCGCCACGCCGGACCGTCGCGCACGATGCGGCCGGCGGTGGGGGTGGCGAAGTGCGTGCCGAGGACCTGGACGGCCCCATCCACGTAGCGCTCGAGGAACGCGCGGCGCGTCCGGTGCGCGGCCTCGGGGTCGACGTCGAAGTTGCTCGCCCAGGCCGGCTCGGCACACTGCACCGGGTGATGCATCAGGTCGCCGGTGATGACGGCGTCCTGGCCCTTCGAGCGGATGCGCACGCTCACGTGCCCGGGCGTGTGGCCCGGCGTCGGCTCCAGCCAGACCTCGTCGCCCAGGCGATGATCGGACTCGACGAGGTCCGCGAGGCCCGCGTCGAGGATGGGCCGGACGGAGTCGCCGAGGACTTCGCCGTCCGCGTCGTACCCCGCCGCGCTCCAGTGCGCCCACTCCGTCCGGCCAAGGAGATAGCGCGCCCGGGGGAAGGTCGGGACCCAGCGGCCGTCGACCAGCATCGTGTTCCAGCCGACGTGATCGACGTGGAGATGGGTGCAGAACCGTGTCTTGTCGTTGCCGATGCAGGTGTCGACGACGATCCGGCGCCCACCCGACTCGACGACGAACGCGTGCACCGAGGCGAGGAGCCGTCCCTTGGCGTTGGCGAAGCGCGGCCGGAGCCAACGGGCATGGGCCTCGAGGCGCTCGGGCGTCGCCTCCCGGAGGAGGAAGGTCGCCGGCACGGGTCCCTCCACCTCGATCACGCGGGTGATCCTCACGTCGCCGATCGTCCAGGATTGCATCGCTCCGACCGATAGCGGGTTCCGGGCCGGTTTCTCAAGTCTTGTCCCGGCGCGCGTTCTCGACTATCGCGCTGGCATGAAATTCGGACTCATGTATGCCAACGCCGGGCCCTTCGGGTACCCGGACAACCTGAAGCACCTGGCGCGCACCGCCGAGGAGGTCGGCCTCGAGTCGATCTGGGCGGTCGAGCACGTGGTCATCCCCGTCGGCTACCGCTCGGTCTACCCGTACAGCCCATCGGGCAGGATCCCGAGCCCGGAGAACCTCCCCCTGCCCGACCCCCTGCTGGCGCTCACCTTCGCCGCGGCCGTGACCACGAAGCTCCGGCTCGCCACCGGCATCCTCCTCCTCCCGCAGCGCCATCCGATCTACGTCGCCAAGGAGGTGGCGACCCTCGACGTGCTCTCGGCGGGGCGGCTGATCCTCGGCATCGGGGTCGGCTGGCTGCGTGAGGAGTTCGAGGCGCTCGGCATCCCGTTCGAGGACCGGGCGGCGCGGACCGCCGAGGCGGTGCGCGCGCTGCGCTCGCTCTGGAAGGAAACGCCGGAACCGTTCGCCGGTAAGTTCTTCCGCTGGCCGCCGCTCGAATCGAACCCGAAGCCGGTGCAGCGGCCGGGCGTGCCGATCGTCGTCGGCGGACACACCCGCCTGGCCGCCCGCCGCGCCGCCCGCTACGGCGACGGCTTCTTCCCGGGGGTCGACACGCCGGAGAAGCTCCGGGACGTGCTCGCGATCCTCGGCGAGGAATGCGCCCGGCTCGGCCGGAACCCGCGCGAGATCGAGATCACGGCCGGCCGCGCCGCGCTGGATCTCGACAGCGTGCGCCGCTACGAGGACCTGGGCGTGGCCCGCCTCACGCTCCCGCCTCCGGCGTTCGACCCGGACGGGCTCCACGCCGGGCTCCACGAGTTCGGGGATCGCGTCATCGCGCGACTCTAGTGTCCTGAAGGACGTGAGACGTCACGTGCGAAAGCGAGGAGCGGCGCGCGAGGAACCGCCGCGCTTCGCTCCTCGCATGTGACGGCGATGCGTTCAGGACGCTGAAAAAGGTTGACGCGGGATCTCCGAGTCCCCTAGAAGAGCCTCCGCGCTTCGAAACACGCTTCAGCACGCAGGAGGTTCCAAATGAAGTGGGGACGCGGTCCGTCCGTCCTGGCGCCCGCGTTGCTGGCGCTGACCGCCCCTCCGGCGTTGGCCGCCGACCAGCTCGTCAAGGGGACTCGCCTCATCCCTGAAGGCGAGCATCGCGCGGGAGACTCAGCTTCCGATCGCGAGGGCCCTTCATCCTGCCGACCCCGGGGAGCGGTGACGACCCGACGAACGTCGGAGCGACGTTCCAGATCATCAACCCCAACACCAGCGAGTCCTTCACCTTCGACCTGCCCAGCACGCACTGGTCGGCGAACTCGAGCGGCACCTCCTTCCGATACGTCGACGCGATCCTGTTCGAGCCGGGCAAGATCCGGATC
>VBLA01000137.1 GCA_005879245.1 Deltaproteobacteria bacterium | reverse complement strand
CATCACGGAGACGTCGGACTTCACACAGTAGAGCTTCAGCTCGCGATGCAGCTGCTTCGGGATTCGCGTCGCGAGCTGAACCCAGACTTCGGCTTGGGTGGTCGCCATGGTTCCCCCTTCTTCCTTCTGCCAGAGCCCCGGCGGGTTTTTGGGTGGGCTCGAAAGCTAGCGTGACAACCTTCGCGTTGCAACACCAATCGGCGGACGTACCCGGCCGGATTGTCGGCGGGCGCCACTATTCGGCTTTCAATGATAGTACGAAAGTCGTACGCCGGACCGCCTCCCGGGAGAAGGTGGGACTCCCAATCTAGAGCGCCAGCGCGCCGGGGGAGGGATGGCGCGCCGCGACGTCCGCGGCGGGCCCTTGTGGGCCGCGGCGGCCGAGAGGTAGGCTCTCGCCATGAAGACGTTCCATCACCTGATCGGCGGTGAGCTGGTCGCCGGGCGCCGGCACTTCGCGGTCATCGACCCGGCCACGGGTGCGCCCTTCGCCGACTGCCCCGATGCCACCCGCGAGGAGCTCGATCGTGCCCTGGCGGCGGCCGAGGGCGCCTTCGCGGGCGCCTGGCCGCACGACGAGGCGCTCCGCCGGCGGACGCTCGGCGCCATGAGTGAGGCGCTGGCCGGGCAGGCGGACGCGCTCGGCCGTCTCGTCTCGCAGGAGCAGGGGAAGCCACTCACCCACGCCCAGAACGAGGTGCGCGGGGCAGCCCGCCTGCTCCGCATCTGTGCGGAGGAGCCCATTCCCGTCGAGGTGCTCCGCGACGACGGCAAGCTCCGCGTGACGGTCGTGCGGAAGCCGCTCGGGGTGGCCGCGGCGATCACCCCGTGGAACTACCCGATCGCCACCCTGGCCGGTAAGCTCGGGCCGGCCCTGCTCGCCGGGAACACCGTGGTGGCGAAGCCCTCACCCTTCACGCCCCTCAGCTCCCTCGAGCTGGGGACGCTGTTCCGCGCTCTGGTCCCGGCCGGCGTGCTCAACGTCGTCGGGGGCAGCGACGAGGTGGGTGCCTGGATGACCGGCGATCCGCGCGTGCGGAAGATCTCCTTCACGGGGAGCGTCCCCACCGGCAAGAAGATCATGCGGGCGGCCGCCGAGGACCTGAAGCGGGTGACGCTCGAGCTGGGCGGGAACGACCCGGCCGTCGTGCTCCCCGACGTCGATCCGGCTGCGGTCGCCGAGCGGCTGTTCTGGGGGGCGTTCACGAACTCGGGGCAGATCTGCGTGGCGATCAAGCGGCTCTACGTGCACGAGACGGTCTACCAGCCGATCGTGGCGGCGCTCACCGAGCTCGCGGGTCGCGTGACCATGGGGGCGGGGCTCGAGGCCGGGAGCGAGCTCGGACCGATCAACAACCGGCCACAGTTCGAACGGGTCCAGGAGCTGGTCGACGATGCGCGGCGGCAGGGCGGGAAGGTGGTCGCGGGCGGCGCGCCGCTCCCTCGCGCCGGGTACTTCTACCCCCCGACCCTCGTCACCGATGTCGGCGCGGGGGTCCGGCTGGTCGACGAGGAGCAGTTCGGCACCGCGCTCCCCATCATCGCCTACCGCGACCTGGACGATGCCCTCGGCCAGGCAAACCGGACCCACTATGGCCTCGGCGGCTCGGTCTGGACCGCCGATGTGGCACGGGGGCTGGAACTGGCGCAGCGCCTGGAGTGCGGGACCGCGTGGGTGAACCAGCACATCAACACGGGTGCGCTGGCTCCCTTCGGGGGCATGAAGTGGAGCGGGATCGGCCGCGAGAACGGCCGCTGGGGGCTCGATGAGTTCTCTGACCTGCAGGTGCTGAGCGCGCGACTGTGATCGCTCAGCCCCGTCGCAGGAGCTTGCGGGGTGGCTTGCCTCAGGCCTGGCGGCGCTGCTTCAGGCTGCCACTGCCACGCTCGCGGGCGAGCTTGTCGGCCAACGCGGTCCGGACGAAGTTCTGCAACCGCACGTCATTCCGCACGCAGAACTCCTTGAGCCGGCGCGCGACGCGCCGCGGGATGCGCGTCGCCAGCTGAACGAGCTCCTGATCGGGGTCGTAGGACGGGGTTTTCATGCTTTCTAAACCCTGCCGCCTGCGGCGCTGAGTGTCAAACAGGGTCGGCTGGCCGGAGGGCGGTAGCTCAGAGGCGAGGGGCGGAAGCGCGCAGGAAGGCCGCCACCCCGTCGACCAGCGCATCCGCCAGCGCCTCCCGGTACCGTGCATCCTGGGCCCGGGCGGCATCCCGCTGGTGCGTGAGATAGCCAATCTCGATCAGGGCGCTGGGCGCCGGGTTGCGGATGAGAACGCCGAAGCCGGCGGGCCGCGGCTCTCCGCGCACCCGCGCGACGCGGCCCCGGAGCGCCTTGTCGAGGCAGCGGGCGAGGAGGGCAGCGGTCCGGCTCGTCGCGTGCGTGCTGGCCGGCCGAAGAGGGCCGCCGCCGTAGAACAGCTCGAGGCCGCCCGTAGCGGGATCCTGGCAGGCATTGGCGTGTAGCGACAGGAAGAGCGCGGCGCCCTCCGCCGACGCGGCGAGGCGCTCCTCGATGGGGACGAAAGAGTCGTCGGTGCGGGTCATGATGACGGTGACGGGGAGGCGCTCGCTCAGCCGCGCGCTCAGCACGCGCGCGAGCTCGAGGACGACATCCTTCTCGACCACGCCGCCGACGCCAGCGGCACCCGGATCGCGCCCACCGTGCCCCGCATCGACGACGATGATCGGTCGCGCCTGGGCGAGCGGCGCCGGAGGTGGCGGGGCAGGGGCAGCGGCCGGCGGCGGCGAAGCCTCAGCGGCCGGCGAAGCCCCAGCCGCCGGCGGGGGCGGCGGGACGGCGGCGAGCTCGATGGTGACCGTCGTTCCCTCCTCGCGCACGCTGAACGGTGCGAGGCGCGCGAGGTCGAGCACCACGCGCGCCGTCGTGCGATCGAACTGCCCCGTGCGGACGCGGAGGAGATTCCCGGCACCCTCGACGGTCGCCGGCGTGCCGTCGAGTGCGGCGCCCGGAAAATCGACGTAGATACGCGGGGGCGCGTCGTCCCGCGCCGGAAGCACCCGCGCCACGGGGTGCACGGGCGCGGAGAGGCGAACATGGACCGCGGTCGGCTTGGACGCCGCTACGTCGACGTGCTCGAGGACCGTGGCGGCGCCGCCGGGCGTCCCGATCGCTCCGAGCAGCGCGACGGCGACGAGTAGGCGCATCGCATGAGGTGTACGCCGGCCGTGGCGTGACTGTCCAGTAGATTCCCGTCAGGCGGCGATCTCGGTCAACAAGCCGTAGTGATCCGACGGCCACAGGGGCACCGCCACGCGGTCCCGTGCCGCGCCGGTCGAACACCACGGTGCTCTCGAGCACGGCGCGTGCCGGGCCAGGTCCGAGCCAGCAATAGTCGACCCGCCGGCTGACCGTCGGGGCCGGCGCATCGACGCGCTGCCAGGCGGTCAGCCCCGGCGCCGAACCGTGGACCAGGCGGTAGGCGTCTTGGAACCCGGCCGCGCCGAGAACGCGCATCCCGGCAGCCTCCTCGCTGACGTTGAAGTCGCCGAGGAGGACCGCGGGAAGACCCGCGGACTCGCGACCGATGAGGGCGACCAGTGCAGCCACCTGCCGGCGGTGCCCCCCGCCCGCGCGGGTCAGGTGCACGTTCCAGACGTCGAGCGGGCCGGACGGTGCCATGAGGCGCACGCGGAGGGCGACGCGATTCTCGAGCGGCAGGTTCGGCCGCGGCAGATGATGCACGCCGTGTGCGACGATGGGGAGCGTCGTCAAGACGGCGCTGCCCTCTTCGAAATCGAGCGCCGCCGCGATGGCGCGGTCGATGCGCGCGCGCAGGTGCGCGGGAATGTGCCGCGAGACGGGTGGCGGGATGATGAACGGGTTCGCCGTCGCAAAGCGCACCTGGTAGCCGAGCCGCCCGGCCAGCCATGTCGCGACGGCACCCGGCGCCGAGGCGACCAGCGCCTCTTGTACGGCGATGACGTCCGGCCGCAGCCGCGCAAGCTCGTCGGCGAGCAGGGTGAGTCGGGCCGCGGTACGTGCCCGGTCCTCGCGAAACCAGGGCAAGAACCCGCCGTGCAGCAGGTTGATCGTGAGGAGTCGCATCGCTCGAATCGGGGCGGGGCTCACGCCTAGCACGTCGCTGCCCCCCGGTGCCAAGCCGTAACTTCCCTAGCCGGCCGGGCGTTGCTATAGAGCGCCGGGGTTTTTTCGTCATGACGACCGCGCATCGGCGCAAGGAGGCTCTCGCATGAAGCTAGGTATCGTGGTGATCGGAGCAGGCTTGCTTCTCGGGATCGCAGGCTCGGGCCGTGCCGCCGTCAACTGCAAGCAGGTGAACAAGTACCTGGCGACGGGTCGCTCGGTGAAGGACGTCGCCGAGACGATGGTGATCGACGAAAAGGACGTGAAGAAGTGCCAGGACGAGGCGGCGAGCGCCCCGAAGGCCGACGATGCGAAGGGCGGTGAGATGAAGGGCGGCCAGGAAGGCGGCGCGAAGTAGGTCCGGGAGTTCCGGCGGGCGGCGTGCGCCGCCCGCCACCCTTCTTCCGTGCCGGTGATGCTCGCGGCCTCGCGTGACGATGAGGTCGATCAGCGCTGGATGCGCGCGGCGCTCGACGAAGCACGAGCCGCCGGCGCCCGTGGGGAGGTGCCGGTCGGCGCGCTCGTCGTGCTCGACGAGCAGCTGCTCGCGCGCGCCGGCAATGCCAGCATCGCCGAGCACGACCCCACTGGGCACGCGGAGGTGAGAGCGCTGCGCGCGGCCGCGGCGCGGACCCGGAACTATCGCCTGCCCGGCGCCGTCCTCTACGTGACGGTCGAGCCGTGTGTGATGTGCATGGGCGCCGCGCTGCACGCCCGCGTGGCGAGGCTGGTCTACGGGTGCCCCGATCCCAAGGGCGGTGCCGCCGGCTCGGTGGTCGATCTCGCGGGCGAGCCGCGACTGAACCATCGGATTGCGGTCCATGCCGGCGTCCTCGGCGCGGAGAGCCGTGCCTTGCTGCAGGATTTCTTCCGCGCCCGGCGGACCCCGGTCCGCTGACCTCGCGTCGCATCTGAAGCGGCGGGTGGCTGCCCCCGCCATCCTGTGCTACGCACGACCTCTCCGGAGAGGTGCGTGAGCCCGGTTGAAACGGCACGACTCGAAATCGTGTGTGCCCTCGTGGCACCGGGGGTTCGAATCCCCCCCTCTCCGCTGCGGATTCTACTGTAAATCCTAGGAGACGAAGCTCTGGGGGCTTCCCGACGTGCCGCGCAGGCCCCCGCCCTGGGTTAGCCGGCCTCCATGCGGCCGTGCCGCAATCGCACTATGAACCGGCGGTGGACCGAGTGCGCCGACATCTCGATCGGCGCGGGAGACTACATCATCCTCCGTACGGCCATCTCCTCCCGGGGACTCGGGAAAATACCGCATGAAGGTGATTGACGCCCGGGGGGTGACAGGGCCACTGAGTGACTCGCCTGGCTTAGTTGGGACGCTCAAGGAGGCGGCGAAGCGGGACGGGGAGAGGAGGGTCGTCATGGCAGGCGCCACACGCCGTCGTCCGGTCGAGGAGTTGCGGAGGGCGGTCGAGCATCTCGGGACCGCCGCTGAACTCTTCGCTAGAGACTTGCGGGAGGGCGTGAACACCATGGTCGCAGGCGGCCGCCCGCAGGGGATAGCCTCCCTCTGGGCGGAAGTCGGTAAGGTCGCGGCAGAGGCGCGCGCGCGGGTCGATCGGTTGCTCTATGGACCTACCGTGCGACGCAGCCCTCTGGCGCGTGCCGTCAGGGAACGGGGAACGGTCGTCGGTGAGATGCTCGTGGCGCATCTGCCCTGGCGCGACAAGGTCGCAAAACTGGACGTGCTGCGCACCGGGCGGGCACTGACGGAGCAGGTAGCCGAGCTATATTGGACGGTCATCCACCCGCTGACCCGCGTCCCCGCACGTTGGGCCGGATTCACCGTGCGCCCGCCCCAACTGCAGCGCGCCTCGGAGACGGCTGAGCCTCGCCCCGATGAGAAAGTCGCGCGCTCGATCCTGCAAGGTCTGACGGTGCTGGTGGTGGATGATGCGGCCGAAGACAGGGAGGCAATGCAGGTGGCCTTCGAGACGCTGGGTGCCCGCGTCGTCTTGGCCCAGGATGGCCAGGAAGCACTCGACAAGCTACGGGGCGGAGACGCCGATGTGATCCTCTGCGACCTCCGCATGCCTGTGATGGACGGCTTCGAGTTCATCAGGCGGCTCCGTGCTGACCGGAGATGGGGCGAGCTACCGGCCGTCGCCGTCTCCGGATTCGGGAGCGGCAGCAGCTCGCGGCAGGCCCGGGAGCTCGGGTTCGACGCGTACCTGACCAAGCCTGTCGAGTGCGATACCCTGGAGTTGTCCCTGCGGAGGGCGATGGAGGACAGGCGCCAGGCTTCTCATTGATCAGACGCCCCGAGCGCCGGTTCGGCGGGAGGTGCGTTGGCCTCCCGCCATAGTCGTGCA
>VBLA01000136.1 GCA_005879245.1 Deltaproteobacteria bacterium | reverse complement strand
GGCTGCGACACCGGTTCCGAAAGCTCGGAGCCGAGCCCGCGTTCGGCACGCGGTCGTTACCCACCGGGTGAAGCATGGCCAGACGCTGACCCACATCGCCCATGCTCACCGGGTGAGCGTCGCGAGCCTCCGCAACGTGAACCGGCTCGGCAAGCGCAGCGTGCTCCGTCCGGGGCAGCGTCTGCGCATCCCGGTTGCCGAGAACGCGACGTAGCCTCGTTTCCGCGCGGTTTCCGCAGCCTTCTCCGTCTGGTACGATTCCGCGTCGGATGCGTACCCATCCGGTCTTTCTGCGTCTCGAAGGCCGGCACTGCGTGATCGTCGGGGGGGTTGTGGCTGCCGCGGGAAAGCCAATCACCTGCCAGCGGGCGGGTGCGGTGGTCACGGTCGTCGCCCCCGAGCTCATGCCCGAGCTGGCCGCTGCCGCCGCCGCCGGGCACCTCCGCCACGTCGACCGCACGTACCAGGCCGGAGACCTGGCCGGCGCCCTTCTCTGCTATGCGTCGACGCGGGACTCCGATCTGATCCGTCGTCTCCGCGCCGAGGCCGAGCGCGAACGCGTCCTTCTGAACGTCATCGACACGCCGGACGCCTCGGGGTTCATCGCGCCCGCCGTGGTCGAGCGCGGCGAGCTCCAGATTGCCGTCAGCACGGGTGGGGCGAGTCCCGGCCTGGCGGCCCGGCTCCGGTGCGAGCTGGAGGCGTGGCTGGGACCCGAGTATGGGCCCTTCGTGTCGATCCTCGGCGCCGTGCGTCGTGCCCTCGCGGCCGACCCGGCTCGCCGGACGGGTGTCCTGGGACAGCTCCTCGCGTCCCCCCTGCTCGAGCTGGTTCGCCAGCGTCGTCGTGACGACATCGACGCCCTCCTCGCGCGAATCGCCGGCGACGGCCTCACACTCGAGGGGCTCGGGGTCGCGCTCGAGGAGCGGTCATGAGTTCAGAGCTCGCCTGCCTCCGCCTTGCGGTCCTCCTCTACCTCGCGGCGACCGTGGCCGCGCTGCTCGCCATCGCGGTCCGCCGGGAGACCCCGCGCGCGCTGATGCCCCGCCTGCTCGGCGTCGGGCTGGTGGTCCATACGGCCGCGCTCGGGCTCCGCTCCGCCCACGCCGGCCATCCCGCGGTGACGACCTTCGACGAGGCCCTCTCGTTCCTTGCGCTCCTGCTGGTCGCCATCTTCCTCGTCGTTCAGTTCCGCCGCCCCCTCGTCGCCCTGGGTGCGGTCGTGAGCCCGCTCGCCTTCGGTCTCACCCTCGCCGCGGACGCCGTCTACGCGGGCGCGCAACCGCTGCCGCCGGTCCTCGACAGCCTCTGGCTCCCCGTCCACGTCGGGCTCGCCTTCCTCGGCGACGCGGTCTTTGCGCTCGCCTTCAGCGCGAGCCTGCTCTACCTGGTGCAAGAGCGTCGGCTGAAGGCCCGCCGTGGGCCGGGTCTTCTCCGCCATCTGCCCTCCCTCGAAACGCTCGACCGGCTCAACTACGCCTGCCTGGTCTGGGGTCTCATCCTCCTCACGCTCGGGATGGTGAGCGGCATCATCTGGGCGCACACGGCCTGGGGACGCTTCTGGTCTTCGGACCCCAAGGTCCTCTTCTCCTTCCTCACGTGGGGTATCTACGTGGTGCTCCTCCAGGGACGTATGATCGCCGGCTGGCGCGGGCGGTGGGCTGCCACGCTGACGATTGCGGGTTTCGCGGTGCTCGTCCTCTCGCTGGTCGGGGTGAACGTGCTGGCCCTCGGCAACCACGGGAAGGCGTTCTGAGTGGAGCGGGCGATCGTCCTCGTGGGCCTGAACCACCGGAGCGCGCCGGTCGCGGTGCGCGAGCAGGTCGCCTTCCAGAACGGTCAGCTCGGCCCGGCGTTGCGTCGCCTGATGGACCTGGAAGGGGTGCACGAGGGAACGATCGTCTCCACCTGCAACCGCGTCGAGGTGATCGCCTGCGGCGCGGACCCCACCCGGCTAAGCGCCCTGTTGCCGCGCTTTCTCGCCGGGGAGCACGACCTCACCGAGACGGCGCTGGCGGCCCACCTCTACACCCACGCCGACCGGGAGGCGGTCCGCCACCTGTTTCGCGTCGCCGCGAGTCTCGACTCGATGGTGGTGGGTGAGCCGCAGATCCTGGGGCAGCTGAAGGAGCAGTACGCAGCGGCCGCTGCTGCCGGAGCCTCCGGACAGGTGCTGCACCGCTGCTTTCACAAGTCGTTTTCGGTCGCGAAGCGGGTGCGCAGCGAAACCGGCATCGCGGAGAAAGCTGTGTCGGTCGCCTCCGCGGCGGTGGAGCTGGCGCGCGGCATCTTCGATCGGCTGACCGACAAGAGCGCTATGCTCCTCGGCGCGGGAGCCATGGGCGAGCTCACGGCGCGTCATCTCCTCGCGCAGGGAGTCGGCTCCTTGATGGTCGCCAACCGCACGTTCGAGCGCGCGATCGACGTGGCGCGAGCGCTGGGCGGCATGCCAGTGCCCTGGGACGGCCTGTCCCGCACGCTGCCGCTCGCCGACCTCATCATCGGCGCGGCGAGCGGGGACGATTTCCTCCTCGGCCCCGCGGCCATGGAGGAAGCGTTACGCGAGCGGCGACGCCGTCCGATGTTCGTGATCGACCTCGCCGTCCCTCGCGCGATCGATCCCGGGGTGAACGCCCTCGATGGCGTCTACCTCTACGACATCGACGACCTGGAGGGTGTCATCGCCGACAACCGCGGAGCGCGTGCCGCGGCGGCGGCCAAGGCCGAGACGATCGTCGAGGCGGAGGTCGACGCCTTCTGGGGCTGGTTCACGAGCCTCGACGTCGTGCCCACGATCGTGGCGCTGCGCGAGAAGCTCGAGGCCTTGCGCCAGCAGGAGCTCGAGCGGACGCTCTCGGCCATGGGCGACCTCGATCCGAAGCAGCGCCAGGCGATCGAGCGTCTGAGCGTCACCCTCGTCAACAAGATCCTGCACACGCCGGTCACGACGCTTCGTCGCCACCAGGCCGATCGGGCGGAGCCCTTCTACATCGAAGCGGCCCGCCGGCTCTTCCGTCTGGGTGTCGCCGCCGACGACGACGAGGAGGAGTAGCGGCGTGGACGCCCCCGGGCTTCGCCTCGGTACGCGCGCGAGCGCCCTCGCCCGCGCACAGGCCGATCGGGTGCGAGCCGCGCTCGAGGCCGCCCACGCGGGGCTCAGGGTCGAGATGGTCTTCATCCGTACGAGCGGGGACGCAGGGGCCCAGGGCGCACTCGGGGCCGGCGGGGTGAAGGGGCTCTTCGTGAAGGAGATCGAGGAAGCGCTTCTCGCCGGCGCGATCGACGCGGGTGTGCATTCCATGAAGGACCTGCCCGCCAGCCTCCCGCTCGGTCTCGTGGTGGGCGCGGTGCCCGCGCGGGCGAGTGCCCACGACGTGCTGCTCAGCGACGGCGCAGGTGGGCTCTCCGGGCTGCCGCTCGGCGCGTGCGTCGGGACCGCGAGCGTTCGCCGGCGTGCCCAGCTGCTCGCCCGGCGGCGCGACCTCGAGATCGTGTCGTTGCGGGGCAACGTCGACACGCGTCTCCGCAAGTGGCGGGGCGGCGAGGTCGACGCGCTCATCCTGGCTGCGGCCGGGCTCGAGCGGCTGGGTCTGTCCGATCCCGGGGCGCGTGCCCTCTCGATCGACGAGTTCTTGCCGGCGGTGGGCCAAGGCGCTCTCGCGCTCGAGTGCCGGGGGGATGACGCGCGGACGCGCGCGCTCCTCGCCGCTATCGAGGACCAGCCGACCGCGGCCGCCACCGTGGCAGAACGCGCGTTCCTGCTCGCGGTCGGCGGCGACTGCAACACGCCGCTCGCGGCCCACGCGACCATCGAGGGCGGCGGGCTCCGGCTGCGGGCGCTGGTGACCGACCTCGATGGCCGGCGGTGGCTCGAGGATACCGCGAGCGCGCCGCTCGCCGACGCGGCGGGGCTCGGCCGCGCATTGGCCGAACGGTTGCTCGCCGCCGGCGCCGCCGAGGTGCTGGGTCGGTGAGCCCGCGGGTCTACCTGGTCGGAGCGGGTCCCGGAGACCCGGGCCTGCTCACACTCCGCGCAGCGCGCTGCCTCGCCGTGGCGGACGTCGTCGTGCACGACTACCTCCTCGGCCCGCGCCTGCTCGAGCACGTACGCCCCGAGGCCGAGGTGATCGCCGTCGGCCGCTCGCACGACGAGCGGCTCGATCAGGCCGCGATCGGGGCCATTCTGATCGGGCGCGTGCGCGCCGGAAAGACCGTCGTGCGGCTCAAGAACGGCGATCCGTTTCTCTTCGGCCGGGGCGGCGAGGAAGCCGAGGCCCTCAGCCGGGCTGGCGTCCCCTTCGAGATCGTCCCGGGGATCTCGTCCGCGCTCGCCGTCCCCGCCTACGCGGGCATCCCGCTCACGCATCGGGATCACGCCTCGCTCGTGACGATCGTGACCGGACACCAGGCGCGCTCCCCGGCGAGCGGGCAGCCGGGCCCACCTTCGCTCCCGTGGGACGCGCTCGTGCGCCAGGGGGGAACGCTCGTCTTCCTCATGGGCATGCGCCAGCTGCCGGGCATCATGACGGCCCTGGTCGCGCACGGCCTGCCAGCCGCGACCCCGGTAGCGGCCGTGCAGTGGGGGACGACCGGCGGCCAGGCCACCGTGATCGCCACCGCCACGACGATCGCCGACCGCGTGCGAGCCGAGGGCCTCGGTCCGCCGGGGGTCGTCGTCGTCGGCAGCGTCGTGGGGCTACGGGACCGTATGCGTTGGTTCGAGGCGCGGCCTCTCTTCGGCCGGTGCGTGGTCGTCACCCGGCCGCGTGCACAGGCGGGCGGCCTCGCCGACCTCCTCGAGGAGCAGGGCGCGGAGGTGATCCCCTTTCCGACCATCGCCATCGCCTCACCGCCGGAGCCAGACGCCCTCGCACGCGCCGTCGACGCGGCGGCGGAGTACGACTGGATTGTCTTCACGAGCGCCAACGGCGTGCGGGCCTTCTTCGATCGCTTCGCCGCGGGCGAACGGGATCTCCGCGAGCTCGCCCGGGTCCGCGTCGCGGTGATCGGACCCGAGACCGCGAACGAGCTCCGGCGACGATTGCTCCGTCCGGCCGTGCAGCCCGCCGATTATCGTGCCGAGGGACTCCTGGCAGCGTTCGCAGCCGAGGAGTTGCGGGATGCCCGGATTCTCCTGCCACGGGCTGCGGGGGCGCGGACGATTCTCCCCGAGACCCTGCGCGCCCGTGGCGCCCAGGTCGACGAGGTGATCGCCTACCGCGCCGTGCCGCCTCTGGATGCGGACGTGGACGGTCTCAGGGCCGCGCTCGAGGCCGGTCGGCTGGACGCGCTCACCTTCACCAGTAGCTCCACCGTCCGCAACTTCGGGGCGCTCCTGGGCGAGGCCGAGCTGAGATGTCTCGTGCGGGACGGCCGGCCGGTGGTCGCATGTATCGGACCGGTCACCGCGGCGACGGCCCGCGAGTGCGGCCTTCCCGTGACAGTCGTGCCCCGGACCTACACCGCCGCGGCGCTCGCCGCCGCCCTGGTCGATCACTTCCGTCAGGCGCCAGCAGGAGAGCGCTGAAAACCGCCGCGCGGCGAGTGTTTTTGCAATGGTGGGCGCGATCGTCTATGCGAAGGGATTGCGATGAGCCGCTTCCCGGCCTACCGCCCGCGTCGTCTGCGACGTAGCGAAGCGCTCCGTCGATTGGTGCGCGAGACCCGCGTCACGGTCGAGCAGCTCGTCCAGCCGCTCTTCGTGGTCCCGGGACGCGGGGTGGAACGTCCGGTCGGGTCGATGCCCGGCATCGCACAGCTCTCGGTCGACCGCGCAGCCGAAGACTGCCGACGGCTCGCGGATCTGGGCGTGCCCGCGGTCATCCTCTTCGGGATTCCGGAGCACAAGGATGCGCGCGGCAGCGGTGCGACCGATCCCGACGGCATCATTCCCCGCGCTCTCCGCGCCATCCGCCAGGCGGTGCCGGGGCTGCTCCTCATCACTGACGTCTGCCTCTGCGAGTACACCGACCACGGGCACTGCGGCGTGGTCCGGGACGGCGACGTCGACAACGACCCGACGCTCGAGCTGCTCGCCGTTGAGGCCGTCGCCCACGCCCGGGCAGGGGCCGATGTCATCGCGCCCTCGGACATGATGGACGGCCGGGTTGGGGCGATCCGCCGAGCCCTCGATGCGGCCGGGTTCGCACACCTGCCGAGGAGGCAATGCGCGAGGTCGCGCTCGACATCGAGGAGGGTGCCGACATCGTCCTGGTGAAGCCTGCGCTTCCCAATCTCGACATCGTCCGCCGGGTGAAGGAACGCTTCGGCTATCCCGTCGCGGCCTATCAGGTGAGCGGCGAGTACGCCATGGTGAAGGCCGCCGCGGCGCGCGGCTGGCTCGACGAGGCGCGTGCGGTGGCGGAGAGCCTGACGGCGATCCGCCGGGCGGGCGCGGACATCGTGATCACCTACTTCGCCGGCGACGTGGCGCGGGGGCTCGTGCGATCGTGAAGTCGCGGCGGTCGCGGGTGATTGCCCTGGCCCTCGCCCTAACACTCGCCGTGCGGGGCGGCGCGCTCGGGGCCAACGGCGGCGAGGCGGAGCTCGGCCGGCGCTTCATGCTCGAGGTGCGCTCGCAGCTTCCCCTGATCGATGACCCGGCGGTGACGGAGTACGTCGAGCGCGTGGGGCGGCGGCTGGTCGGGGTGCTCGGTTCCCAGCAGTTCGAGTACCACTTCTACGTGGTGCAGAGTCCGGAGCTGAACGCCTTCGCCGTCCCGGGCGGCTACGTGTTCGTGTTCTCGGGGCTTCTGGCCCGTGCCGGCAACGATGACGAGCTGGCAGGGGTGCTCGGTCACGAGATGGGGCACGTGAGCGGTCACCACTTCCTGCGCCAGCAGAGCGAGGGACAGGTCTGGAACTACGCCGCGCTGCTCGGCATTCTCCTCTCGGCGGTGCACCCGGTCCTGGCCGCCGGCGCGGTCGCAGCCGCCCAGACGGCCCAGCTCAAGTACTCGCGCGAGTTCGAGCAGGAAGCCGACTACCTGGGTCTCCGCTACACCTCCCAGGCGGGCTACGACCCGCATGCCCTCGGCTCCTTCTTCAAGACGCTGCTCGCCGAGCAGCGGGTGAACCCGGCAGGGGTGCCTGCGTACATGCTGACGCATCCGTTGACCGAGGAGCGGGTGGCGCACGTGGAGACGACGATCAGCGCGGAGCACCTGCGTACCCCGAAGGGCCGACCCGCGGCGAGCCCGGACATGGCCGAGGTCCAGGCGGTGGCGCGTGCCGTCGCCGAACCGGGCGAGGTCGTGGTCAGCCGCTACCGTCGCGAGGCCGAGGAGCGCCCCGACGATGCGGAACGCCAGTTCCTCCTCGGCCGGGTCTACCAGACACTCGGTCAGCTCGAAGCGGCACGCACCGCGCTCGAGCGCTGCCGCGACCTCGGCGGGCTGGGTGGCCGGGTCGATCGGCCGCTCGGCGCCATCTACAACGCGCTCATGCAGCCCGATCGAGCTCGCGAGGCGCTCGGGCGCCACCTCGCCCGGCATCCCGACGACGGCTGGGCGCACCTCGAGGTCGGCAAGGCGCTCGCCGAGACCGGCGATCAGCATGCCGCGCTCACGGAGTTCCAGCGCGCGCTCACGCTCGACCCCGACCTCGACGAGGCCCACCGCCTCGTCGGTGTCACGCTCGGCCGCAAGGGAGAGGAAGGGGAAGGCTTCTACCACCTCGCCATGGCCGCGCGGCTGCGTGGCGACCTCGAGCAGGCGCTCAGCCAGTTCGAGCACTCGGAGACGTTGCTCGCCGAAGGGAGTCCTCACTACACCGAGGTCGAGCAGTCGATCGACGAGCTTCGCCCCCTCGTCCGCGAGCGGGCACGCGAGCGGATGGAACGCCGACGCGCCGGCCGCCGGGGCGTGTTCCCCTGACGCGCCCGGTCCGCTTGCTCCCATGACGAGCCTCGCGGGCCGGGTTGCCGTCGTCACTGGCGGGGGGCGCGGCATCGGCCGAGCGATCGCCCTCGGCATGGCGCACGCCGGCGCCGACGTCGCCGTCGTGGCGCGCACGGCGAGCGAGCTCGACACTGTGGCCGGGGAAGTCCGAGCGCTCGGCCGGCGGGCGCTCACGGTGCCGACCGACATGCTCGACCGGGCCCAGGTGACGGCGGCCGTCGAGCAGACGGCGCGCGATTTGGGGCGACTCGACATCCTCGTCAACAACGCCGGGGGCCCCGTGGTGCTTTCGGGCGAGCCCCGGAGCCTCTGGGTGGAAGAACACGACGACGCCTCGTGGGACGCGACCCTCGTCCTGAACCTCACCTCCTGCTACTGGGCGGCCAAGGCTGCCCTCGGTCCGATGCTACGGAACGCGTACGGCCGCATCATCAACGTGGGCTCCGGTTACTCGCTCATCGGCGCATCGGGTCTCTCGGCCTACACGGCCGCCAAGCACGGGCTGGTCGGCTTCACGCGTGCCCTCGCCATGGAGGTCGGGACCCGCGGCGTGACGGTGAATCTCCTCCGTCCGGGTTGGACGAACACCCACCTCGTGGACTGGCGAACGATCGGTGCGTTGACCGGTCGTACGCCGGAGGGAGCGAAGGCCCACGCCGAGAACCTCGCCGCCGAACGCCGCATCCTCGAGCCGGAGGAGGTGGCGCCGCTAGCCGTCTTCCTCGCCTCGCCCGCGGCCGCCGGTATCACCGGCCAGATCCTGAGTGCCGACGGCGGCTACATGATTGGCGTCTAGCCCGTCGGCGGCGCTCATCCCGCCGCGTAGCGTGTCGACGGACAAGACGGGGGCATCCTTCTCGGTGAGGTTTCTGGTGGGCGAACGTGGGCCCGAAGTCGGCGTAGCGCTCGCGATGAGTGCCAGGGCGGCGACTCAGTCGATGAACGTCGAGCCGGTCAGCGAACCGTGGCCGCGAAATGCCCCTCGGCGTTCTGGCTGAAGGTGGCCCACGGCGTCTCGCCCGGCGTCACGCTCTTCGGGTCCGCGACGTGACAGCCGATCTTGCCGGCTTGGCTCGGCGGCTTGATGAACTCGACCTGAAGCGGATCGACGGCGGTGTTCATGAACGTGAGCACGTCGGTCGAGGCCATCGTGAGGTCGTCGGGTTCGATGAGTGTGGCACCCAGGGTGATGGTCTTCTGGGTTGCGCCGGGACTGCTGGCCGTCTTGCTTGACGAGCCGGTCTGCACGCCGCAGGCCGTCAGCGCGCTAGTGGCGAGCAGCGCGAGCGCGGCGAACACCCATCGTGCCATGGCTCCTCCCGTCCGTCCGATGTGGTTGAGCCTTCTGGCCCGGCCGCGCCCGCGTTGTCAATCGTGCTGGGAGCGAGGCCGACGGCCCGGTGGGTTCCGGTCATGACGGACGTGGGCGCTCGGTCGGCTGCGGCGGCGGGCAGCGCCGACCGTACGTCGGCGCGTCCCCGGGATTCCCGTCACCAGATTTTCATTTGACGCACTCGCCATCCCGCTGATACGCGGCGCGTGCTTCGGGTCGAAGGGGGCCCCTGCTGACGGGGGAGCCTCGCGATCTCGGGGGTACTCGTGGCCGCTTGCTTTCACGAGCGGTTGCGCGTCGCTGCGCGCGAACCCCACCCGAATGCCGTGTCGTGACCACGGTCGCCTCCGCGGTGCTCGTCGGGACGGCGAGCGCCGTGGCCACGAGCGCCACGGGCGCGGAAGCCGGCGCGATCGTCGCTGCCACCGTGGGCGGGCAGGCGGTTGTATACGTGAGCGCCCGTGAGCCTGCTCAAGTCGGACATGCTCGGGCTCGCCGCCGCCGCCGAAGGTCTCGACGCGGAGCTCTGCCGGTATGAAGCGCTCGCGACCGGCATTCAGCGCGAGCGCCTGGACTCCGAGAAGAACCTGCGGCAGGCAGTCCGCTCCCTGAAGGACCTGGAGGACAGCGAGGCGCGACTCGGCCAGCATCTCCAGACGCTGGTCGCCGCCATCGCGAGCGCGCGCGAACGCCAGCAGCGGCAGTCGCTGGCGGTCCAGGAGCGCGCGGAGCAGATCAGACGGCGGACGGCGGGCCTGACCGACCTGCTCACGCGATGGGGCGCGTTGGGCGAGGCGGCGGCGGAAGTGAACCACCTGGTGCAGCAGGTCGCCGCGACGATCCAGAAGAGCAGCGTGGAAGAGCCGCTCGACGCCGCATTTCGGGAGGTCGACGACCGCCTCGGTCGGCTCGCCGACGACTCGGAGGAGCTCGCCCGAGCCGCCCTGACTGAAGCGTTCGTGGATCTTGGACGGCAGGCCGAGTCGCTCCGGCAGCAGCTCCTTTCGGCGCGGAACAAGTTCCGGCTTCTCGAGCGCCGCCGCGGGTCAGCCGGCGAGCCCTAGCGTCTCAGGGGCACCCCTCCCCCGTCGGGTTCTTCACCTTGAAGACGGTGGCGTTGCCGGCCGTGATGATCCCTCCGGCACTGCCGCCGAACTTTAGGCAGTAGGACTCACCCGAGTTGATGGTGAAGATCATGCCCGCGTCGGTGCCAGGGTTGGGCGGGGCAATGGTGACCGAGCCGTGCTTACCGAGGATCAGCACCTTCGCGAGGAAGACGCCGCTCGGCGTCTTCAGGATCTGAGCGAACTTCACGGGGCCGTTCGTCCCGAGGGAGTCTCGGCACTTGAAACCGAACGTGCTGATCGCCCTCCACTGGGCGCCCGCGGGCAAGGAGAAGGTCTGGCTGCTCGAGGTCACGCCGTTGGCGATGATCTTGATCGACGCGCCGTTCGTGATCGGATTGCCGACCAGCATGTCGCCGCTGGCCAGCTCCCTCGCCAGCACGAGGAGCCTCCGCCGGGTGGGATCGGCGCCGGCGGACGGATCCCTGACCAGGAACACCTTCCCCCGAACCGTGGCCGTCACCGTGGGCGCGCAGGAGTTGGGCACTGCCGCCGCGGGCGACGTGTCGACGTTGCCGGTCCCTGTGTCGCAGCCGGCGCCGGGTGGACCCGCGGCGCAGCCCCACCAGTTGTTCTCGGCGTTCATTGGCGGGCCCGGGGGGATCGCACTGCCGTCGGCACCCGACGTCGTTCCCGACGATCGAGTTCATGTGGGCCACCGTCGCGGCGGTTGCCGCTTGGATATTCCGGACGGCGAGGCCGTGGGTGCCTCAGTCGACGACCCCTGGGCCCAGATCGACCTTGGCCTCGCCGACCGGGGCTAGGACGAGCGCATGGCGTGCGGTGAGGAGGCGCGGCGGAGCCGCCAGGCTCGTGATCACGCGCGGGACGCGCAGGCCTGGCTCCGAATCGTAGAGCTGCAGCACCTCGGCGTGCCGCGCGTCCCCCGCCTGCGTGAGCTCGGCGACGCGGTCGAGCAGCGCCACCTCGGCCGCGCCGTCCGGCCGGTCGCGCTTCCCCATGAGGCCCCAGCTGTCCCAGGGCAGGAGCTCACGCTTGCGGCGCGCGGCAAGGTCGCGGAGCAGGTTCCCGCGCACGAACCAGAGCCCGCGCAGGTCGAGGATGCCGAAGCGCTGCGGGTCCACGTCTCCGCGCCGGCAGCGCTGCCACGCGTCACCGGCCACTAGGAACTGCGTGCGCGGCACGTCGAGCGGATCGAACGCAATGCGGAAGAGCTCGTGCTGGACCGCGTCGATCTGGGCATCGACGAGCCGCCAGGCCCCGCCCGCCGCGTCCCAGACCTCGCAGACCCAGTGATCCTCGAAACGCGACGGCTCCAGGTAGGCGCCGAAACCGCAACGCGCTCGCGCCGGCACGTTCCGGGCACGCAGGAACGCGCAGAGGAGGACGGTGAAGTGCCGGCAGTTGCCGACGAAGCGGTGCGCCGGGGCGCGTGGCGTCGAGAGCGGCCCGGGATCGAGCGCCAGCACGCGGTCGAGCATCTCCGACGCGCTCCGGACCTGCAGATCGTCCCAGTGCAACGTGTCCGGTTCGAGACCGTAGAGGCGTGAGAGGAAGGGATGCACGACCAGCCCCTGGACGACCCGGCAGAGCTCGGGCAACGCCTCGGGCAGGTCTCGTCGAGACGATCCAGGCTGCTCGTCCAGCCGTCCTGATGCCCGTCGCGCGACGTGACCGTCTCGAACGCCGCCTGGTGCAGGGTGAGCTTCGTCTTCGCACCCTGCTCGGCGAAGCGCACCGTCAGCAGCGTTGCGTGACTGGCTTGCCCTCCGCATCCACCCAGGTCCAGGTGCAGACGAGCCGGTCCGGCTCCACGATCTCCTGGTACACGCCCTGCAACCAGTGGTCGGTCGTAGACCCGGGGCAGAGCCGGCGCGGCTATTGCTGTGCGAACTTGGGATCCATCCAGAGGACTTCCCAGTGGTGGCCGTCGAGGTCGTAGAAGCTCCACCCGTACATGAAGCCGTGGTCCTGCGCGTCCATGGCGTGCTTCCCACCAGCGGCGACGGCTTTCTTCACCATCTCGTCCACTTCGGCCCGGCTATCGCACGAGAGCGCGAAGAGCCCCTCCGTGTGCTTGGTCGTGTCGCAGAGCTCCTGCTTGGTGAACGTCCTGAAGAAGGGTTCGCCGAGGAGCATGACGAAGGCCTCCTCGCTGATGATCATGCAGGCGGCCTTATCGTCGGTGAGCTTCGGGTTGAACTCGAAGCCGAGCTTCGTGAAGAAGTTCATCGACTTCTTCAGATCGCGGACGGCCAGGTTGACGAAGAGCTTTCGGGAACGCTTCTCTGCCATGATTCCTCCTTGGGTCGAAAAGTCGCTCTTCACCTGGGCGCTCGTATCGGAAGGACGGCGCGAAGCCGCTCATCGCGCAGCCACAGCCCAGCCCAGAGGAACGTCGCGACGTAGATCGGAAAGAGCGTATGGCTGAAGAGCGGGTTTCCGACCCGCACGTGGGTTGCGACCGCTCCGCCCAGGTAGCCCGTCCACAACACGGCCCCGAGCACCGAGGTGCGCGGCACGAGGTAGACGACGAGACACGCGAGCTGGAGCAGCCCGAGCCCGAAGACGACTCTCGCCGGAAAGCCGAGTTGCATGGTCCCTTCCACCGCAGGGGGCAGCTCCAGCACCTTGAAGGTGGCGTCCACGAGCAGGAACAGAACGGCGAAGCCGCTCATGACCCGCCCTGCCCAGAGTGCTTTCCTGGAGCTGGGCGAGCCGGGCGCAACGGCTTCGAGGGTGGTGCTGGCCTGCTCCCTCCCGCCTCGGCTCGAACCAGCGTCGTGACTTGCGGCGTAGATCGGGGTCATGGGTACCTCCGTCGAAATGGACTCGAGCCTTAGACCCCCGCGGCCGCCGAAACTCATCGGTCCTGCCAGAAGCGAGCGCGGCCGACTCGGCCGCCGGATCGTCTTGCCGCCTTGCCCGTCGCTACGGCCGGGAGCTGCCGAGGTAGGCCGAACCTCGGGAACAGCGTCTCCGTGTCGAGGAACGAGGTCATCCCGGCTATGCGATCCCCTACCAGCTCGAGCACGATGAGCGCCCAGGGCTCCTGGCCGCCTTGTCGGTACTGCCCGAACGCAGGTGAGCCGCAGGCTGCCGTGGGCACGAGTCGGGACCCGCGACATCCCGAGCCTCGTCCGAAGAGCCAGCTGCGGATCGCGTCATGGCCGCGGAGCCAGAGCCTGTAGGGCGGCATCGAGAGCGTCGCGTCTTCGGTGAGGAGCGCCGTCAGCGCATCCACGTCATATCGCTGGAACGCCGCGACGTAGCGATCCACCAGGGCGAGCTGCGTATCGGACAGCGACGCGCGTGTCTCGCCGAGATCGCGCGTCGCGAGCGTGGCCCGCGCGCGCTGAAGCGCGCTGTTGACGGCCGCAACCGACGTGTCGAGGCTTTCGGCCACCTCTGCTGCCGACCAGCCGAGCACCTCGGTCAGCAGCAGCACCGCCCGCTGCTTGGGTGGGAGGTGCTGCAGGGCTGCGACGAACGCGAGCCGTATGCTCTGACGAAGCACCGTTTGCTCGGAAGGGTCCGCGTCCGTCGGGAGCACATGAGCGTCGGGGACGGGCTCGAGCCAGTGCGTGCGGGGCCGCACCTCGAGCGCATCGTTCACGGAGCCTTCCGGGCCCTCCTCGATCGGACGCGCTCGCCGCGAGCGATCATCGAGCGCGTCGAGGCACACGTTGGTCGCGATCCGGTAGAGCCAGGTCCGCAGCGACGAGCGCCCGTCGAATCGGGCGAGGCTTCGCCAGGCGCGCACCATGGTCTCCTGGACGGCGTCGTCGGCATCCACTGCTGAACCCAGCATGCGGTAGCAGTGCCCCCTCAGAGCGGTGCGATGGTGCTCGAGATGGGCGACATCGACCGACATCTGCGGCCTTGCTACTAGCGCGTCGCGAGAGGGTC
>VBLA01000574.1 GCA_005879245.1 Deltaproteobacteria bacterium | reverse complement strand
CCGGGAGTATGCAGGTGCGATCACCGCCCTCATGTGCGGCGAGGCATACCTGCAGTCGGCCGCGATCGCGGGGGCGCTCGGTCCCTATGCGGGCTACGCGACGAACCGCGAGCCGCAGCTCCGGGTGATCGAGAAGCACCGTGCGCACGCGCACAAGCTCGATTCGGCGCTCGTGCCCCTCGACCTGCTCGCGGCCGCGCGGGATGCGTGGGACGGCGCACTGGCTGTCGCCCGGCGGCAGGGAGTGCGGAACTCGCAGGTCACCGTGCTCGCCCCGACGGGCACCATCGCCTTCATGATGGACTGCGATACCACCGGCGTCGAGCCCGACATCGCCCTCGTCAAGTACAAGAAGCTCGTCGGCGGGGGGTTGCTGAAGATCGTCAACAACACGGTCCCCCGGGCGCTCCGCCGGCTGGGCTACGATTCGCGCGAGGTGCAGGACATCGTCGAGTACATCGACGAGCACGAGACGATCGAAGGTGCGCCACGGCTCAAGTCCGAGGACCTACCGGTCTTCGACTGTGCGTTCCGCCCTGCCCGCGGAATACGAGCCATCCACTACCTCGGCCACCTCCGTATGATGGGCGCGGTGCAGCCGTTCATCTCGGGCGCGATCTCGAAGACGATCAACATGCCCGAGCAGGCGACGGTCGAGGACATCGAAGAGGCGTACCTCGAAGCCTGGGGAAGCCGGATCCGATCAGGCGGAGGCTCCCAATCGACCGCCAGGCCCTCTGCCACAAGTTCGAGATCGCCGGACATGAAGGCTACATCCACGTCGGGTTCTACGAGGACGGTACACCGGGCGAGATCTTCATCAAGATGGCCAAGGAGGGGAGCACGATCTCCGGCCTCATGGACACGATCGGCGTGCTCACCTCGATGGCGATCCAGTATGGCGTGCCGCTCGAGGTACTGGTCTCGAAGTTCAGCCACGTTCGCTTCGAGCCCTCGGGCTTCACGAAGAACCCCGACATCCCTATGGCGAAGTCGCTGATCGACTACATCTTCCGTTTCCTCGGCGCCCGTTTTCTCTCGGGCGAGGAGCGAGTGGCCGTCGGTCTCGTCGAGCGCGAGGAACCTACACGCGGACTCCCACCGGTGGCCGACACGACAGGCGCGCCTGTCCCCGCTCGTCCCGGTATCGTGTTCAGCCCGCAGGCGGACGCTCCGAGCTGTCCCGACTGCGGCGAGCTCATGGTGCGCAACGGCAGTTGCTACAAGTGCCTCAACTGCGGTGCGACCAGCGGGTGCTCGTGAGACTGGTGAGAACGACCAACGGATTGGGAGGCGGCGGCCGGGTGGTGATGCGGTAGGCCTCCCGTGGCGGCGGGGTGGTGGTCCGTCTCCGTGCGGACGCGGGGCGCCCGTGGCGGCGCCCCGCGGTGGTGGCGAGACACGGAGATTCCCCTTGACAGGGGGAGACTGGCCTCTATAAGGGCCGCAACCGGCCCACGAAACCCTTCCTTCCCGTCGGCGAGGGAGCCACCATGGCTGACGTTCTCAAGTTCACGGAAGATCACATCTGGCTGCGCGTGGAGGGAAACCGCGCTCAGCTCGGCATCTCCGACTACGGTCAGGCGGAGCTCGGAGAGGTGATCGCCGTGGAGCTGCCCGACGTGGGTGACGAGGTCGAGAAGGGCGAGCCGTTCGGCGAGATCGAATCGGTTCGCACGGTGTCCGAGCTGCTCTCTCCGCTCACCGGCACCATCACCGCGACCAACACCGAGCTCGAGGACCATCCCTCGATCGTCAACGAAGATCCCTACCACGAAGGCTGGCTGGTGGAGATCAAGGTCTCCGACGAGAACGAGCTCGAGGAACTGATGGACGCCGACGAGTACGAGGAGTTCGCGGCCGGCGAAGAGGAAGGCTAGTTCGCCGGACGACGGAAGCGGTAGACGGTCTCGTTCGGCCGGACGAGACCAAACTGTCGCCGCGCGAGTTGCTCCAGGTAGAGGTCGTCGTGGCGGAGCCGCCGGATCTCCTCTCGCAAGCGCGTGTTCGCCTGGAGGAGCGCGAAGGTTGCGCGCCCGAGATCTTCGCGCTCGGTGCGCAGGCTGCGGAGATAGCCGAGGCCGTGCGGGCCAAACAGCACGGAG
>VBLA01000135.1 GCA_005879245.1 Deltaproteobacteria bacterium | reverse complement strand
GAGGCGCCGCGCGAGCGCCGTCGTCTCCTCCGCGCCGAGGGGCAGAAGATGGGTCTGGCGATCATGGACGATCTGCACCTTGTGCTCGACATCGCGAAGGAACCGGTACGCGGCAGCCAGCGCGTGGGTGAGGTCGCGGTCGGCGTAGCCGCTCGCCGCCAGCGCCGCGAGGGCACCGAGGGTACTCCGCTCCCGGAGCCGCGCGTCCTTGCCACCGTGGACGAGCTGCTGCGCCTGCACGACGAACTCGAGCTCCCGGATCCCGCCGCGGCCGAGCTTCACGTCGCGCTCGGCCGCTTCCGGGGCGCGCAGCGACGCGTCCACCTGGCGCTTCATCGCCTTCAGCTCCTCGATGGTGGCGAAGTCGAGGTAGCGCCGGTAGACGAAAGGGACGAGCTCCGCGAGGAGCGTCTGGCCGAGCGCCCGGTCGCCCGCCACCGGCCGCGCTTTCAGCCATGCCGCGCGCTCCCAGGTCTCGGCCCAGGCCTCGTAGTAGGTGAGCGCGGCGGGGAGCGAGGTCGTGACCGGCCCCTCGTGCCCCCCGGGGCGGAGCCGCAGATCCACGCGGAAGCAAAACCCCTCGGCCGTCACCTCGGCGAGCGCTCGCGTCACCTCCTCGGCGAGCCGTGCAAAGAACTGCGCGAGCGTTCGGCCGCCGGTGTGACTCCCGTCCCGCTCGTAGACGTAGACGAGGTCGACGTCGGAGCTGTAGTTGAGCTCCTCCCCGCCGAGCTTCCCCATACCGAGCACGACGAAGCCGGCCGGGCGCGAGCCCTGCGGCCCGGCGAGGACGGCCTCGCCCCACTCCGCCGCGAGCCGGGCACGCACCCCGGCGACCGCCGCCTCGATCACGCCCTCGGCGAGCGCGGTGATCTCGCGCATCGTCTCGTCGACCGCCGCGAGCCGGAGGAGATCGCGGCCCCCGATGCGCACGAACTCGCGGCGCCGATGACGGCGGAGCACCGCGTCCAGCGGGAGATGCGGCGACGTTGCGAGACCCGTCGCGATCGCTGCCCGGTGCGCAGCCGCGTCGCGAGCCGGCACGGAGAGCGCATCCGCCAGGAGCGTCGGCCATGCTGGCCCCTCGGCCGAGAGCGTCGTCGCCAGCGCCGCGCTCCCGCCGAGCAGCTGGAGGAGCGGGGCGACCTGCCCGGCACGCGGCGGCGCGTCACCCGCTTCGAGCAGGCGAGCCAGCGCGTGGAGCGCGGCGACCGGCTCGGCCGCCGCAGCGAGGCCCGCCACGACCTCCTCGCGGGGCGCACGGGCGAGCCAGTCGGCCACCGGTCGTGCGGCCTCGGCGATCCTCGGATCCGCGGCCATGAAGACGTCCGCGATCGTCATGGCCAGAGCGCCGCGAAGCTCGCCGCGGTTCCCGTCGCCGCCAGGCGCGCGCGGAGATATGCATGTCGGACCCCGTGGTCGCTCACCGTCACCGTCGCCGCGGCTGCCGCTGCGGCGATCCGCCCGAGGACAATGGTGCCCGCTGGCAGGATCGTCGCGCGACCAGGATCCAGACCCGCGAGGGCTGCGCGCGCGGCAGCGGGCAGGGCGAGGAGGCGTGTCGCCAGGGCATCGAGCGTGCCGCGCGTCAGCACGTGACCGTGGACCCGGCGTCCATCGTAGGTGTGGAGGCCCAGGTCGAGCGCGGCGAGCGCGGTCGCCGTGCCGCCGGAAGCGACGAGCCGGCCGCCCGCGGCCGCGACACGACGGGGCAGAGCACTCGTGGCGAGCGCCGCGTCGGCCTCGTCGACGACACGGCGAATCTCGGTCGGGGTGGGCGGATCGGTCCGCAGGTGGGCGTCGGTCAGGGCAAGTGCTCCGAGCGGAAGGCTCTCCGCAGCGACGATCGCCTCGCCCGTGCCGAGCGTCAGCTCGGTCGTGCGGCCGCCCAAGTCGGCGACGAGCGCCGGACCGCCGTCGACGCCGAGCCCGTGTGCCACCGCCGCATAGGCGAGCCGCGCCTCGCTCTCCCCCGACAGCACCTCGACGGGAACGCCGGCCCCCGCCTCCAGCTCCCCGGCGAAGGCGGACCCGTCGGCCGCCTCGCGCATGGCCGCGGTGGCGAACGCCCACACGTCGGTCGCGGCCGCCGCACGCGCGCGCGCCGCGAACGCGACCACCGCCTCTCGCGTGCGGCCGCGGGCTGCGGGATCGAGACGGCCGCCGCGCACGAGGTCCGCTCCGAGCCGCGTCGTCGCCAGGCCCTCGTCGATCACCCGGGCCCGACCCGCGCCGTCCACGCCGACGGTCAGGAGGAGGACCGAGTTGCTGCCGACGTCGATCACCGCGCCGACGAGCGGGAAGCCCGCGCCCGGCGGCGCGGTCCTCCCCCCCCCGCCTGCGGCGGTCACGCGACGGTTTGTGACGGCGTCGGCTCGCCCGTGAACTGCACGCTCGTCTGCCAGCGCGCGAGATCGGCGAGCGCCCGCTCGGCAAGCGCCAGCTTCTTGTCGCGACCCCGGAGCGGACGCGCGAGCGGGGGCAGCAGCCCGTAGTTGGCGTTCATCGGCTGGAAGCCCTTCTTCCCGCGCTGGGTGACGTAGGCGACGAGCGAGCCGAGAGCCGTCGTGCGCGGCGGCGAGAGCGGTGCGACGCCCTGGAGTAGCCGTTCGGCGTTCAGACCCGCGAGGAGCCCCGTCGCGGCCGACTCGACGTAGCCCTCCACGCCGACCAGCTGCCCGGCGAGGAGGAGGCGCTTCCGCCCGATCACCTGCAGCGACGGCAGGAGCACGGCCGGCGAGTTGATGAAGGTGTTCCGGTGCAGGCTCCCGAGCCGCACGAACTCCGCCTGCTCGAGCCCGGGGATCATGCGGAAGACCCGCCGCTGCTCTGCGTACGTCATCTTCGTCTGGAAGCCGACCAGGTTGAAGAGCCGCCCCTCGGCGTCGTCCTGCCGGAGCTGGACGCAGGCGTACGGGCGCTTCCCGTCCCGGGGGTTCACGAGGCCGACCGGCCGCATGGGGCCGAAGGCGAGCGTGTCCGGACCGCGGCGCGCCATCTCCTCGATCGGCATGCAGCCCTCGAAGTAGATGCAGCGCTCGAAATCCCGCGTCGCCACCTTCTCCGCGCCACCGACCGCGGCAACGAAGCGGTAGTACTGCTCCCGGTCGAGCGGGCAGTTGATGTAGTCCTCGCCGCCCTTTCCGTAACGCGACGCCTTCCAGGCGACGCCCATGTCGACCGAATCGACGGTGACGATGGGGGCGATCGCGTCGTAGAAGTAGAGGTGCGTCCGGCCGAGCGCCGTCTGGAGCGCCTGCGAGAGCGCGGGCGAGGTGAGCGGACCCGTCGCGAGGATCGTGAGGCCGAGCGGGAGCTCGGTCAGCTCCTCCCGAACGATGCGAACGCTGGCAAGAGCCTCCACCGCCCGCGTCAACCCATCGGCGAAGTGGAGCCGGTCGACCGCGAGGCAGGCGCCCGCCGGCACCCGGGTCGCGTCCGCCACCTGCATGACGATCGACCCGAGGCGCCGCATCTCTTCTTTGAGGAGACCCACGGCCGTTTCGAGTGTCGCGTTGCGGAAGGAGTTCGAGCACACGAGCTCGCCCAGACGATCGGTCTGGTGCGCCTCGGTGCCCCGCACGGGCCGCATCTCGTAGAGGTCGGCGCCGATCCCGCCGCGCGCGAGCTGCCAAGCAGCTTCGCAGCCAGCGAGCCCGCCGCCGATGATCGTCACGCGCTCGGTCAGGGAGCCTCCGCGGGCGCACCGTTCCGCCGGGCCGGTCGCCGCCGCGCCGGCGTCGCGCCCGCACCGTCGGTCGCCTTGTCGCGGCCACCGCCCGCGGCCTTCGCCCGGCCGCCCTTCGCCGTCGTCGGGCGCCGCCGGCCGCCCACCTTCGCGGCCGCGCGGGGCGCCGGGAGCGGCGCGACCTCGCCGTCGCCGTTGGCGAGCTGCTCCTGCCAGCCGCAACCCTCCTTCACGCAGCGCCGGATCGTCCCGTAGCGCTTGGTGACCTTCTCGGTGACGAAGCCGGCGTGGCACTTGGGGCACGGCGTGGCGATCGGCTTGTCCCAGGCGACGAACTGGCATGCCGGATAGCGCGCGCAGCTGTAGAAGGTCTTCCCGCGGCGGGACCGGCGCTCGAGCATCTCGCCCTCGCCGCAGCCGAGGCAGGTGACCCCGGTCGGGACGGGCTTGTGAAACGGCTCCATGTGCCGGCACTCGGGATACCCCGAGCACCCGAGGAACTTACCGAAGCGCCCGAACCGCACCTGCATGGGGCGACCGCACTTCTCGCATACCCGATCCGTCCGTTCCGGCTCAACTGGCCGGATGCACCCCTCGTCGTCGCGCGTGAAGTTCATGGTGTTCTTGCAGTCGGGATAGCCGCGGCAGGCGAGGAACTCCCCCCGCCGCCCCCACTTGATGATCATCGGCTGGCCGCACTTCTCGCACACGAGGTCCGTGGGGCGCTCCTCGCGCTTCACGTCCCGCATCTCGACCTCGGCCTTCTCGAGGTCCTTCGCGAACGGCTCCCAGAAGCGGCGCATCGTCTGCACCCAGTTCTCCTGCCCCTCCTCGATACGGTCGAGCTGATCCTCCATGCCCGCCGTGAATTCGACATTCAGCACGTCCGGGAACGACTCGACCAGGAGGTCGGTGACCAGGAAGCCGAGCTCGGTCGGCTTCAGGCGGCGCTGCTCGTCCTCCGTCACGTACTCTTTGTTGAGGATCGTCCCCATGATCGAGGCGTAGGTGGAGGGCCGGCCGATGCCCTGCTCCTCGAGCTCCTTGATGAGAGTGGCCTGCGTGAAGCGCGGCGGCGGCTGGGTGAAGTGCTGCTCGGGGACGAGCTCCAGCAGACGCAGCCGGTCGCCCTCGGCGAGCGGCGGGAGCAGCCCCTCGGTCTCCTCGTCGGCCACCTGATCGTCGTCCCGTCCTTCGGTGTAGACGCGGATGAACCCGTCGAACTTCAGGATCTGACCGGTGGCGCGGAAGCGGCAGCTGCCGGCCTGGACGTCGACGGCAGTGGCGTCGTAGACGGCGGAGGACATCTGGCTTGCCACAAAGCGGTTCCAGATGAGGGTGTAGAGGGCAAGCTCCTCCCGGTCGAGGTGGGGCGCGACCCGCTCCGGATCGTACTCCATCGCCGTCGGCCGGATGGCCTCGTGGGCGTCCTGCGCGTCCTTCTTCGAGCGATAGACGTTCGGCGCCTCGGGCACGTACTCCGCGCCGTAGCGGCCCTTGACGTACTCCCGCGCGGCGGCGAGCGCGTCACCCGAGATGCGCGTCGAGTCGGTGCGCATGTAGGTGATGAGCCCGACGGCGCCTTCCTCGCCGACCTCGACACCCTCGTAGAGGCGCTGGGCGATCCGCATCGTGCGCGACGGCTGGTAGCCGAGCTTCCGCGAGGCCTCCTGCTGGAGCCGCGAGGTGATGAAGGGCGGCGTCGGGTGGCGACGGCGTTCCTTGCGTTCGACGGCCGTGACGGTCCAGTCGGCACCCCCGAGGCTGCCGAGCGCCGCGTCGACCTCGGCCTTGGTCCCCAGGCGGAAGTGCTTGTGGTCGAGCTTCTGTCCGCCGACCTCGGCGAGACGGGCGGCGAAGGCCGGCGGTTCCCCGGCCTCGAGGCGCGCTTCGACCGTCCAGTACTCCTCGGGCGTGAAGGCGCGGATCGCCCGCTCGCGCTCGCTGATGATGCGCACCGCGACCGACTGCACGCGACCCGCCGACAGCCCGCGGCGGACCTTGCTCCAGAGAAGCGGCGAGAGCTTGTAGCCGACGAGGCGATCGAGGACGCGGCGGGCCTGCTGCGCGTCGAAGCGGTGCTGGTCGAGCTTGCCCGGATTCTGCAGCGCCTCGAGCACGGCCTTCTTGGTGATCTCGTTGAAGAGGACACGGTGCACGTTCTTCCGGCGCCGGCCGAGCTTCTGGGCGATGTGCCAGGCGATCGCCTCACCCTCGCGGTCGGGGTCGGGCGCGAGGTAGATGTTCTCCTTGTCCTCCGCCGCCTTCTTGATCTCGTCGAGCACCTTCGTCTTGCCCTGGATCACGTGGTACTCGGGGGCGAAGTCCTTCTCGACGTCGACGCCGAGCTTCGACTTGGGCAGGTCCATCACGTGCCCGATCGACGCCTTCACCTGGTAGTTCCGCCCCAGGTACTTGCCGAGCGTCTTCGCCTTGGCGGGCGATTCGACGATCACCAGGTTCTTTGCCATGGATCTCGAGTCGGGGGAGGTGGTACCGCGCTCACGCGGCCCGGCGGCAGAAGCGCTTGCCGGGTAGCTGCCGGACGAGCCCACGCAGCTCGAGAGCGAGGAGCGTCTCGAGCACGGGGCCCGCCGGGACAGCAGCGCGTCGGATCACGTCGTCCACGTGGCGCCCATCCGCCCCGATCACCTCGAGCACGCGTCGTTCAGCTGGCGTGAGCGCCGCCTCCGCCGCCGTCGCTCGGCGTTGCGCCCGCGCGGATCAAACGATGCGGACCCCGATGCGCCGCCACACCCGCCGGCCCGGGCACCGCGAACACGGCCCGGTTCTGCTCGAGGGCGCAGTGCGCCGTGATGAGCGAGCCGCTCTCCTCCGCCGCCTCGACCACGACCGTGCCGAGCGAGAGGCCGCTGATCAGCCGGTTGCGACGAGGAAAGTGGAACGCGCGCGGCGGTGTCCCGCAAGGGAACTCCGTGACGAGCGCCCCCTGCGGCACGATCTCGGCCGCCAGGTCCGCGTGCCAGGACGGATAGACGCGGTCGATCCCGGTGCCGAGCACGGCGACCGTCCGTCCGCCCGCAGCGAGCGCGCCGCGGTGGGCCGCCGCGTCGATACCGGTGGCGAGGCCGCTCACGACCGTGACGCCCGCCTGCGCCAGCCCGCGCGCCAGCTCGTCCGCGATGCGCCGGCCGTACTCACTCGCCCGCCGGGCGCCGACGACGGCGATGGCCGGCTCGTCCGCGGCGAGCGCGCCCCGCACGGCGAGCGCGAGTGGCGGATCGGCGATGTGACGCAGACGCACCGGATACTCGCCATCTGGCCGGGTGACGAGGGTCGCATCGACGCGCGCGAGGGCCGAGATCTCGCGCTCGGGGTGGACGGCACCGAGCGCTGCGATGATCGTGGCGCTCAGCCCGGCCGCGCGGAGGCTGCTCTCACCGGCGTTCAGGACTGCGCCAGGCGAGCCGAAGCGCTCAACGAGCGCGAACGCGCTTCGTGGCGCCAACGGCTCGACGAGAGCGAGAGCCAGCCAGGCAAGCCGCTCCCCGTCGATGGCGAGACCCATCCGACCCATAGTACCTCGGAACACTCCGGGTACTACAGCGCTCGGTCAGTTGCAAATCACGGCGCATTTTCGCGCCCACCATGGAGCAGGAGCGCCCCCCGCTCGGATGCTTGGTTGCAGACATGCGACTCCGAGATGACAGTTGGCGGAGCGCAGACACCTTGAGGAGCTTGCGCGACTTGACGATCGTCAGCGGACGCTAGGGACAGGTTCCCAGCGCGGCGCAGTTCGCCGGCGCGCCGGAGTCCTTGGCCTTGAACGTCGTGGCGTCGTTCGGGTTCAGCATGCCGCCGGCCGTCGAGCCGCAGTACTGATCCCCGCCCCCCAGGTGGAAGTTCATGTCGGCCTCGGTGCCAGGTCCCGGCGGGATGATGTTCACCGCGCCGTTCTTGCCCGAGATGATGACCTTCACCTGGAAGACGCCGCCCGGCGTCCGCTTGATCTGCGCCTTCTTGACCGGCCCGTTCGCTCCCATGGGGTCCG
>VBLA01000573.1 GCA_005879245.1 Deltaproteobacteria bacterium | reverse complement strand
CGTGGAAGGTGAACCCCTACATCGAGACGGTTGGGGAGGTGATCCTCTACGCGCTGTGGGATGCCGGCCTGGCGGTCGGACACGCCCTCCGCAACATCCGGGAGTCGGCACGTCTCGCGGCGCGCGACATGAAGGTCAAGACCGCCGTCCTCGACGCGCGCTACCTCGCCGGCGACGAGTCCCTCTACCGCGAGTTCGAGACCGGCATGCTCGAGGAGGTATGGACCCAGAACCCGACCGCGTTCTTCAAGGAGAAGCTCGCCGAGAACAGCGAGCGGCACGCTCGGGCGGGGGATTCCGTCTATCTCCTCCAGCCCCAGCTGAAGGAAGGGCAGGGGGGCCTTCGGGACCTCCACACTGCGCTCTGGATGGCGAAGGTGCGCTTCAAGGTGCGGAGCTTCCGCGAGCTGGTGACGCTCGGCGTGATCGGCGAGCGGCACGTGCTCGAGCTCGAGCAGGCGCTCGATTTCCTCTGGCGAGTGCGGAACGCGATGCACCTCGCCACCGGCTCGCATCAGGACCTGCTCACCTTCGAGCTCCAGGATCGGCTCGCGCCCGCCCTCGGCTTCCCCGAGGGGCGCTCGGGCGTCGAGGCGTTCATGCGAACCCACTACCAGCACGCGAGCACGGTCAACCGCTTCAGCGAGATGGTGATCGCGCGCTGCGTGCAGGCGCCGGAGCGTTCTCCGAGCCAGCTACCGCCCGCCCGTTTGATCCGCGACGGGATGTACGTCCAGGGCCGCACGCTCTCGGTCGCGGGCCGCGAGGTCTTCGAGCAGCGGCCGGCAGCACTGATCCACGTCTTCGCCGAAGCGCAGCGTCACGGCGTCACGATCGCGCCGGCGACGCGTGAGCTCATCCGCGAATGCCTGCCCCTCCTCGCGGACCATCGCACCGACCCACAACTCGCGGCCGCCCTGCTGACCATCCTCCGCGCGCGAGGACACGTCTACGAAACGCTCTTCGAGATGCATACCCTCGGGGTCCTGCGCGAAGCGATCCCCGAGTTCGGTCGCCTCGACTGTCTGATCGCGCACGATCCATTTCACATCTACACCGTCGACCAGCATTCGCTGATGGGGGTCCGCGAGCTCGAACGGCTCCGCGCCGCAGAATTCGCCAAGACCCTGCCGCACCTGACTCAGGTGATGCAGGAGGTGCCGCAGCCGGAGCTACTCATCCTCGGCATGATGTTCCACGACGTGGGCAAGGGGCATGGCCACGACCACTCCGGGCGCGGGGCCCGCATGATGCGTGACATCGCGGCGCGCCTAGGGCTCAACATCGACGAAGCGGCGGCGTGCGAGTTCCTCGTCCAGCACCACCTCCTCATGTCGCACCTCGCCCAGCGGCGGGACGTGCACGACGATCAGCTGATCATCGATTTCTGTCGCACCGTGGGGAGCGTCGACAACCTCCAGCGGCTCTACCTCCTCACCTACGCCGACATGCGGGCGGTCGGCCCGGGGGTGTGGAACAACTGGCGTGACAGCCTGCTCTCCGATCTGTACGTCCGCGGTCGCGAGTTCTTCGAGAAGGGGGTGTTCGAGGCCGAGGTCCGCCGCCGCTTCGACGAGCGCGAGGCCGCCAACGAACGCCCCGTGGTGGCGACGCAGCTCGCCCACTTCCCCGAGCGCGAGTACAGCGAGTTCGCCGTCTGCATCCGCGACCGGCCTGGACTCTTCGCCATGCTCTCCGGCGTCCTCGCCGCCCACGGGCTCAACATCCTCGCCGCTCGCATCGCGACCAGCCGCGACGCGGTGGCGCTCGACGCCTTCCGCATCTCCCACGAGGGGGCCCGGGTCGAGGAAGAGCGCTGGGAGCGTGTCGAGCGGACGCTCCGCGGGGTGCTCGCCGGCGAGGTCGACGTCGAGGAACTCGTCCGCCGCTCGGAGCGACCGTCCATCCTCGCGCGCCGACGCCGACGCATCATGACCCGCGTCGAGATCGACAACCGGGTGTCCCGCGACTACACGGTCCTCGACGTCTACACCGGCGACCGTGTGGGGCTGCTCTTCTCGATCACCAACTGCCTCTATCACCTCTGGCTCGAAATCCACCTGGCCAAGATCACGACCATGGTCGAGCAGGTGCTCGACGTCTTCTACGTCACCGACAACGAGGGGCGGAAGATCGAGGACGCAGAGCGACTCGCTTTCATCCGCCGCGAGCTGACGCGCGCGCTCGAGCAGGAAGCGGCACCGGTCGAGGCCCGCGTGGCGAGCGCGTCCTAGGGGAGCCGCCGGCGGGGAGGGGTGGGGTGGGGCTCGACGAGGCGATCGACGCCTATCTCGACCAGCTCGCGACCGAGCGCGGCCTCGCCCGCCACACGATCGATGCGTATGCGCGCGATCTCGCGGCCTTTGCGCGCTTCCTCGTCGCGCGCCGCGTCCGGAAGGCGGGCGGCGTGGGGACCGCCCTCGTGCGCGCCCATCTCGCGGCGCTCGCCGACCGCGGGCTCTCGCCCCGCAGCCGGGCCCGGGCGCTCGCCGCCATTCACGGGTTCCTCCGCTTCCTCACGATGCGCGGCGTCCTGCGCGCCGATCCGGCGGCGGAGCTCGGTGTGCGGCGGCCTCCGAGCCGCCTTCCCCGTGCCCTGGGGGCGGGGCCCGTGGCGGCGCTCCTCGCGCAGCCGGCCGAGCAGGCGCCACGCGGCCTGCGCGACCGCGCGCTCCTCGAGCTCCTCTACGCGTGCGGGCTCCGCGTCTCCGAGGCCGTGGCCCTGCGGGGCGCGCAGGTGAACCTCGAAGCGGGCTTCGTCACCGTCATGGGGAAGGGGGGCAAGGAGCGCGTCGTGCCCATCGGTCGAGCGGCCCGGGCCGCCCTCGAGGCGTACCTCACGGGCGAGCGACCCCGCCTTCTCCGCGGCCGCCCGAGCCCCTTTGTCTTCCTCGGCACGCGCGGACGACCGCTCACCCGCCAGGCGGTCTGGAAGCTCGTCCGCCGTTGCGCGCTCGCTGCCGGAGTGGGCGAACGCGTGTCGCCGCACACGCTGCGCCACACCTTCGCGACGCATCTCCTCGACGGCGGCGCCGACCTGCGCATCGTGCAGACCCTCCTCGGTCACGCGGACATCAGCACGACGCAGATCTACACCCACGTGAGCCCGACGCGCCTGCGCGAGGTTCACCGCCGGCACCATCCGCGAAGCTAGGCCCGGACCGTGAGCCGAGGCGTCGGTGTGCGGAGGCGGGGGCGGCGTCTCCGCTTCGGTTCGGCGCCGGGACACGCAGTCACCTCGGCCGAGCGGGTCGGCGGCGCCTCACAGGCGCTCC
>VBLA01000134.1 GCA_005879245.1 Deltaproteobacteria bacterium | reverse complement strand
GGTGCTCGATGGTGAGGTAGGAGATGCAGCGCCGCGGGTCCATCGCGTAACCCTCGAGCGCCCGGGTCGGGCAAGCGACCAGGCAACGCGTGCAGCTCCCGCAGTGGTCGGTGGGAAGGGGCACCGCGTGGAGCTCGAGGTCCGTGAAGAGCTCCGCCAGGAAGAAGTAGGAGCCGATCGCGCGATGGAGGAGGAGCGTGTTCTTGCCGATCCAGCCCAGGCCCGCCCGCATCCCCCATTCCCGCTCCAGGACGGGACCGGTGTCGACGTAGCCCCGGAAGCGCGCCGCTGGAAAGACCTGCTCCAGCCGACCGCCGAGAGCCTTCAACCTCGTGGTGATGTCGTCGTGGTAGTCACCACCCAGCGCGTAGGCGGCGATGCGCCCGCGGAGATTCGTGCGCCAGTCCTGCGACGGCGGAGGCGGCGGACGGTAGGGGAAGGCGAGCACGATCACGGCGCGCGCCCAGGGAACCAGCCGACGGGGATCGAGGCGCTCGGCCGTCCGGCGCTCGAGGTAGTGCATGTCGCCCGCTCGTCCCTCGGCGAGCCACGCGGCGAGAAAGGTCTCGTGCGGGAGCGGCGCCAGCGGAGCGCAGCCGACCAGCGGAAAGCCGATGAGTCGGGCCTCCGCCGCGATCCGCTCCTCCGGCGCGGGCATCCGCGCTCCGTGTAGCACGCACGCCGCCGGGCCGGGAGAGCTGGCGACGGCTGCCGGGCGCGCTTCGACGCGTGTTCACCGTCGAGTCAATCTCTTGCCACGACGGGGACAATTCTTGCCCGTCGCTCTCCTGCATCGGCAGAGCGCACGGGCAGCGCCTGCGAGACATTCCGCCAGCTTGGCGACGCGCACGGTCCTGGTGAACCACCTGGCACGGGTTTGCAGCGAACGCCCAGAGCCACGGCTCTGGCGAGCAGATGATCTTCTCCCGAGACTACCGGAAGCGACCCGACGAGAGGCTCCCAGCTTGAGCCTCGACCAGCTGCGCTTTGCCGTCATCGGCTGTGGGTCGATCGGGAGCCGGCACGCGCAAAACCTCCGCGCGCTGGGCGCTCCCGACCTGGCGCTCTGCGACAGCGATCGAGCCCGGGCCGTTCAGCTCGCGAGCGCCCTCGACGCCCAGGTCGCCACCGACGATCTGGATGCGCTTCTGGTCGGCTACCGTCCGAATGCCGTCCTCGTCTGCACGCCGCCCGGAGCGCATCTCGCGGTGGCGATGCGCGCGCTCGAGGCGGGTGCACACGTCCTCTGCGAGGAGCCGCTCGCGCCCACCCTCGACGGAGTCGACGAGCTCCTCGACCTCGCCGAGCGTCAACAGCGCTTCATCATGATGGGCATGTGCCACCGCTTCCATGGCGGTCTCCGGCGCCTGCAGCAGCGGATCGTGGGCGGCACGGTGGGTCGTCTCCTCGGCGCGCAGATGTGGACGGGGCACTACCTGCCCGATCGGCATCCCTCTGCGGACTATCGCGCCGGGTCGAGCGCAGAGGGGCGGCTCGAGGACGGAGTGCTCCTCGACGGCATCCACGCCCTCGACACCCTGCGCTGGGCGCTCGGCGAGCCCGTCGACGTGCTCGGCATGCTCGGCAAGGTCTCGGACCTGGACATCAACGCCGAGGACCTCGCGGCCGCGATCCTCCGACTGGAGAACGGCGCGATCGTCGAGGTGCACGTCGACCACCTGCAGCGCCACGCCGTGAGTCGCTGCGAGGTGATCGGCTCCGAGGGAAACCTCGTCTGGGACTCGAGCCGACAAGCGGTCCGGTGGCGCCGATCTGACGACGTGGGCTGGAGCGAAGAGCGCGTATCGGTCGACACGAACGAGATGTACGTCGCGGAGCTCTGCGAGTTCATCGATTGCGTGGCGAGCGGACGGCGCCCGGCGCTCGACGGCGCCGAGGGACGCGCCACCCTCGCGCTGGCGTCCGCGGTGCGGACCGCGGCGGAGAGCAAACGACTGATATCGCTGCCGGTACGCCCGCGGCCCTTCGTCGCGGCGGACAGCTGATGGTCCTCTGCTGGGTGGATGCCGGCCTGCGTGTCGGCCTCGGGCCCGTCAGCCGTGGCCTTGCCCTCGCCGAGGCACTCGCCGGGTACGGTCTGCCGTGCCGGCTGGCTCTTTCACCGGATCCGACGGCGCTCGCCTGGCTGCGGCTCGCGGGCGCGCGCCCGCCCGTCCTCCTCCCCGACGACGAGCCGGCGCTGCCGCGCCTGCTCGCCGCGGCGGCCCGCGCCGTGGCCGTGATCGTCGACCTGAAACGCCCCCTCACCGGCAGGGAGGCGCAGGCGCTCGGCGCCGGTCGCGGGCTCCTCGTGGTCGACAATGGGGGATCGAACGTCGCGGCGGCGGACCTGGTGCTCGCTCCGCTCGCCCGCGACAGGGAGCGTGACCTGCGCGGACTTCGCCCGGAGGGCGGTCGTTCCGTGCAGTGGCTCGTCGGGCCCGCCTACGTCCCGCTCCGCCGGGTGTTTCGGCTCGCCGGCGACCTCCGCGGTGCACGTCCGTCGCCGCCCGTCGTGCTCGTCAGCATGGGCGCGTGCGACCCGGCGGGCTTCACGCTCCCCGCTCTCGAGGGGGTGGCGCTCGCTCGCGAGCGCGTGATGTCGCTCGCGGTGCGCGTGGTCGCGAATCGGCGGGCGCCGGTGTGGCAGCGCCTGCCCGGTGTGCTCCGCCGGCTCGACGCGCTCCCCGTTTCCCCCCTCCGCCCGGACGACATGGTGACCGAGCTCGCTGCCGCCGAGCTCGCCGTGCTCTCCATGGGCGTCACGGTGTACGAGGCGATGGCGTGTGGGGTGCCCGCTATCGTGGTCGGCCGCTCGCGGGGCGACCTCGCCCACATGCGACCGTTGGCCGCCGCGGGCGCGATCGTGAGCCTCGGTCTGCAGTGGACCGAAGAGCGCCTGGCGACGGCGATCGAGGAGCTGTTCGCCTCGCCCGCGCGCCGAGCCACGATGGGGCTCGCCGGTCGCGCGTTGGTCGACGGACGAGGCGCAGAGCGGGTAGCAGCCCGACTCGCTGCGGTGATGGCGCAGCGGACAGGGACCTCGGCGATCCCACCCGCGCCCGAGTGCGCCGACGAGGGGCTCTGATCTCGTCGACGCGGACGCTGCTCATCATCTCGGGCGGACGCGAGTCGCTGCCGGTGATCGAGGAGGCCCGTCGCATGGGTCTCCGCGTGCTGGTCTCGGACGGGGCTCCGGACGCGCCGGGGTTCCGCCTGGCGGATGCCGGGCTCCTCGCGAGCACCGGGGACCCCGAGGCGACGGTCGAGGCCGCGCGGGCCTATGCCGCGCGCACGCCCGTCCACGGTGTGCTCGCCGTCGCGGCGGATGTCCCGCAGACGGTGGCGGCGGTGAGCCAGGCGCTCGGGCTCCCCGGCCTCTCACTCCAGATGGCGCACCTTGCCGCCGACAGGCTCGCGATGATGGACCACCTGGCCGCGGGCGGGGTTCCGGTGCCGTGGCACGCGGCCGTCGCGAGCCGGAGCGTGCTCGAGACGCTCGCGCGTCGTGCCGATCGTCCACTCGTCGTGAAACCGGCCGACGCGCGGTGCGCGCGCGGCGTCGTACGACTGGTGCGCGGCGTCGACCCGGGATGGGCGTACGAGGTCGCGTTCGCCGAGTCGCCGCGCGGCTCCGTCATGGTGGAGGAGTTCATTCCCGGATCGTGGGTGAGGACGGAGACGGTGGTGGTGCACGGCCGGACGACGACCCTCGCCCTCTCCGATTGCCACTACGAGCCCTGCGACCGCTTCGCACCATTCGTCGTCGAAGGTGGCAGCGAGCTGCCATCGCGCCTGCCCCCCGCCGTGCTCGATCGAATCACGGGACTGGTGGCCGAGGCCGCGCGGACGCTCGGGGTCCAGCGCGGGACGGTGCAGGGTGACCTCGTCGTCGGCCCGCGCGGGCCGGTGCTGGTCGACATGATCGCCCATCTCCCGGGCGGCTATCTCTGCACGCACGAGATCCCGCTCTCGACCGGTATCAACATCGTGGCAGCGGCGATCCACCTGGCGCTCGGCGAGGAGCCCGAGGCCGCGGCGCTCCGTCCGCGCTGGACGGGGGGGGTCGCGCGGCGCCACTTCTTTCCCTCACCCGGGACGGTCGTCGCGGTGCGCGGGATCGCGGAAGCTGCGACGGGCGAAGGGGTCGCGCTCCTCGAGGTGGGCGTCGTACCGGGCGCGCGCGTGTCGGGGATGATGAGCCGCATTCGTCCGGCCGGGGTCGTGATCGCCGTCGGCGATACGCGGGAGCAGGCGGTCGCACGCGCCGAAGCAGCGGTGGCGCGCGTGCGGATCGTCACCCAGACGGCCGGCCCCGCGGACGCGCCTTTTCACTGAGGTCGCGAACCGCGTTCCCGTTGGGGCGAGTCAGACTTCTGGCGCTGGGGTCATCTTACCCAGCCGTTGCTTCCGAATCGTGACCCAGAACCCCACAGAAACAGCGCACTGCTGGTGGCACAGCGCTTGCGACGGACCGCACACGTACTGCGGAGTGGGTGATGGTGGTGAAGCGGAGTCCTGATCGTCACGGTGGTGGCAGCAGGACCCCGGGGTTGAGGAGGCACTCGCTCCGCCATGGTGCGGCGTCGGGGGGAGATGGGACCAAAACACCCCATCTCCCCCCACGCAGCTGACAGTGGCGTGCCCCGACCGCACAGCGGTGCCGTCCGTGGCACGTACGCTCCTAGTCACGTCGGTGCTCGCGGAAGGAATCACCTTCACGACGACGTCCATCTCGTCGACGTCGAGCAAACGAGCACCAGCTCGAGCAGCTCGGCCTCCTCGTCCAGCTCGACGTCCACCTCCACGTCGACGAGCACGAGCAGCAGTTTTCGAAATCCTCAACGTCGACGAGCACCCGCACGAGCACGTCGAGCAGGCTGCCGCCCTGCGGGAGCGCTCGCGGTCCCGCGCGCAATGGAACCTGCTCGCCGGCACAGACCCGCACCTCACTGGTGGTTACATGCGTGTGCCTCTGAGGGCCGGCGGCTTCGGGTTGCGAGAAACGTCCGGGACACCCGGGCGTCGTTCGACGATCGACCAAGTTGCGCTGCTAGGGGCGCGCTTCTCCCACCCCGTCGTCCCCGCACATACGGACGCCGGACGCTCCACTGTGTCTCTGCGCACGGCGAACGCTGGGCTCCATGTAGCGTGAGCCGGGTCCTGGCTTGGTATCGCGGCTCGGCACGCTGGCGACCAGCCATCTCGCGATCCGGGGCGCGACGTCGATGATCCGTCACGGATCCCGGCCCGTAGCGCCTCCGGGGGCAAACTCTTGACTGCGATCGTGGCCTGAGCGCTCGCGCGCATAGCCCGCCGGCAGCACTTCCCTGGCACATCGGTTGCTGAATCGAGCACCGCGCAGGCGTGCGTGAGGACGGCAGGATGGCAGAGCAGACGGCGCAGATCGAGACACGCGACGCGGTGTTCACCGAACGCGCGTCGGGTCGCGCACGGCGGTGCCGGCGCGCGACCGCCAGCGCTCACCACCCGGTAGCCGGCTCGCAGCCTGAAGCCACGTAGACGAGATGAGCACCCCCGACACCGGCTACACATCTCCCGCTCGCCCGCGGCTCCGTGGCCGGAGCGCCGCGCTAGCGCATTCCGCCTCGGTCGCTGGCAGCCGCGAGGAGGTCCTCCGGCGGCATCTACCGCTGGTGCGACGCGTGGTGCAGCGCCTCGCCGCACGGAAGCCGCCGCACATCGAGAACGGCGACCTCGTCTCGTGGGGGATCGTCGGACTCCTGGACGCGATCGGCAAGTACGACCCGAAGAAGGCAGCCTCGTTCGCGACCTACGCGCAGTTCCGCATCAGGGGGGCGATTCTCGATCACCTCCGCTCGCTCGACTGGGTGCCGCGCAGCGTGCGTCAGAAGGCGAGCCTGATCGAGAAGATATCGCATCAGCTCGAGGGGTCGCTGGGCCGTCCGCCCACCGAGGAGGAGATCGCGGCGGAGCTCGGCGTCTCGCTCGACAGCTATCAAGAATTGCTCACGCACCTCGGTGAGATGAGTCTCCTCAGCCTCGAGAGCTTGGGCTTCGGCAACGGCGAGGAGCGCTTCAATCTCGAGCAGCAGATGGAGGACGGCGACCCCGACCCGCTCGCCGCGGTGCTGACCCAGGAGCGCGTGAGCTTGGTCGCCGAGGCTATTCGCCGCCTGCCGGAACGGGAGCAGCTCGTGGTGACGCTCTACTACCACGAGGAGCTCACCATGAAGGAGACGGGAGCGGTCCTCGGTCTCACCGAGTCGCGTGTGTCCCAGCTCCACTCGCAGGCCATGCTGCGCCTGAAGGGCTTCCTCGGCCATCACTTCGGGCGTGCGGCAGCGGGAGTCGTGGTGGCGCTCCCGGAGGCCACGGCGGCGACCCCACCGCGCGCCAAGCCTCCCGCCTAGGAGCGCCCGGGCCGCTTCTCCGGAGACCGGTCCGCGCGGGCCAGGAGGGAGCACCCTCGCGCCGTCGGCCGCTGTGGGACGCCGCCCTGGGGCCGTGTCCTCAAGGCTCTCGCCGCTCCTGCCGATAGACGAGCGGGGAGCAACCAGGGGCGCCGAGCGATGAGAGTCCACGAGCGCACCAGCGTGCTCGATCCGAGGCCCATGGGCCCGGAGGCCCTCCGCCGCGACCGGCGGATGGCGGTCCCGCTGGCGGGCCGCCGGCCCCGGCGGATCCGGTGAAGACCCCCGACATTGCGCGGGAATTCGTGCGCTTGCAGGCCGAGGTGGGCGATGTCGACACCTTGCGCGAGGCCAAGGTGAGCGGCCTGCAA
>VBLA01000133.1 GCA_005879245.1 Deltaproteobacteria bacterium | reverse complement strand
TCTCTCGCTCGATGGCGACGCGCTCGCCTTTCGCTACCGTCGAGCGGAGCTCGCTCCGGGCTTCGTCGTGACGGCGGTACGCTTCCGGCTGCGTCGCGACGGGGCTGCCGCCGTCAAGGGACGAATGGAGGACGCGCGCACACGACGAATCGCTGCCCAGCCGCATGGCCAGGCCAATGCCGGCTCGATCTTCAAGAACCCGCCCGGCGATCACGCCGGGCGACTCATCGACGTGGCGGGGCTGAAGGGGGCCCGAGCGGGCCGCGCCCGCATCTCGGAGCGGCACGCGAACTTCATCGTGAACGAGGGCGGGGCATGCGCCGTTGACGTAAAGGCGCTCATGGATGTGGTCCAGCGGGCGGTGTGGGAGCAAAGCGGCGTATGGCTGGAGCCCGAGGTCCGGCTCCTCGGCCGCTGGTGAGCCGGCTCCTCGGCCCCTGGAATCGTCGGCGCCAGGTGCCGCGACACGAGCGGCGAGCCTGGTCGGTCCGCGTGGCGTGGGGTCTCTGCATCACGCTCGGGCTCGGGCTCGCCGTGACGGGTTGGCCGTGGCTGCGAGAGGCCGTGCGGCGCCACCCCTACTTCGCCGTCCACGATGTGGTCGTCCGCGGGCGCGCGCGGCTGGCGCCCGACGAGATCCGCGCCCTGGCCGGCATCGAGCCGGGCGTCAGCATCTGGGACGTGGACTGCCGCGGCGCGGAGGAGCGGCTTCGTGCGCGGCCCTGGGTCCGCACCGCCACGGTCCGCCGAGAGCTGCCACACCGGGTCGTGATCCAGCTGCGGGAGGAGCGCCCGGTCGCCATCGTCGCGGTGGCGAGTGGACGGGCGGAGCCGGCGCTCTATTTCGTCGCCGGCCATGGACGTCTGTTCGGCGTCGCCCCCGGGGACGCGCGCGATTTCCCGTTCATCACGGGCCTCGCCCCTGCCGACGTGGCAGGCGGGGACGCCTTCGGCCCGCGCGCGATGCGCCGGGCGCTCGCGCTCCTACGGCTCGTCGGCCGCAGCCGAGGCGTGGAGACCGTCTCGGAGATTCACGTCGACCGTGTGCGGGGGCTGACGCTCCTCCCGGTCCGGCCCCAGGTGCCGATCGAGCTCGGCTGGGGCGAATTCTCCCCCAAGCTCGCGCGGTTGCCCCAGGTCTTCGCCCTGTGGGCCGGCCGCGAGGGCGCGATCGCAGGCGTCAGCCTGCTCTTCGACGACGAGGTGATCGTCCGGACCCGTGCAGAGAAGCCGGTGCCGGCGTCGCGCCGTACTCGCGCCCGAGGCGTCTGACACGATGGCGAGACGCGCGCCCCTGATCGTTGGACTGGACGTCGGCACCTACAAGGTCGGCGCGATCGTCGCCGAGCTGACCGCGCAGGGCACCGAGATCGTCGGCATCGGCTCCTCCACCTCCAAGGGGCTTCGCAAGGGCGTGGTCGTCAACATCGAGGCGACCGTCGAGGCGATCCGCAAGGCGACCGAGGAAGCGGAGCTGATGGCGGGCTGTGAGATCCGTTCCGTCATCGTCGGCTCCGCCGGAAACCACATCAAGGGCTTCAACAGCCACGGTGTGGTGGCGGTCAAGGGCCGCGAGGTGGGTCCGGGCGACGTGGAGCGGGTGCTCGACGCCGCACGGGCGATCGCGCTCCCGATGGACCGTCAGGTGCTCCACGTGCTGCCGCAGGAATTCATCGTCGACGATCAGGACGGTATCAAGGAGCCGATCGGCATGGCGGGTGTGCGCCTGGAGGCCCGGGTGCACATCGTCACCGGCGCCATCAGCTCGGGCCAGAATCTCATCAAGTGCTGCAACCGCGCCGGCCTTCACGTGCGGGACGTGCTCGCCGGCCCGCTCGCGGCCGCCGAGGCCGTGCTCACGCCCGAGGAGCGTGAGCTCGGGGTCGCACTCCTCGACCTGGGGGGTGGGACGACCGACGTAGTGGTGGTGCATGCGGGCGCCATCCGTCACACCGCCGTCCTCCCGGTGGGGGGTGGTCACGTGACGACCGACCTCGCCGCTGCGCTCCGCACGCCGTTCGCCGAGGCCGAGCGCCTGAAGCAACGGGAGGTGATCGAGCCCCGCATGGAGGAGCTCTTTACCTTCGTCAGGCGGGAGCTCGAACGGGCGGGTTGCGCGCACGTTCTCACCTCCGGGATCGTGCTGACCGGCGGAGGTGCGGCGATGCAGCAGGTGATGGCGCTCGCCGAGCGCGTCTTCCGCCCGCCCGTCCGGCTCGGCGTGCCACTTCATTTGAGCGGTTTGGTTGACGTCGTCGCGAGTCCCATGTATTCGACGGCAGTCGGTCTCGTTCTTCACGGGCTCAAGCAGGACCCCCGCATGCGTCACGGTGACGGCATGCGCGGGCAGCTCGGGGCGGTGGGGGAGCGGATGATGGGGTGGCTGCGGGAGTTCTTCTAGGGTCCGGGTTGGTGCGGAGGAGGCGGTGATGATCGAGTTCGTCGATGCCAGCGGCGGGGCCCGGATCAAGGTGGTGGGAGTCGGGGGCGGGGGTGGCAACGCGGTGAACACGATGATCGCCGCCGGGCTACCCGGCGTCGACTTCATCGCCGCCAACACCGACGCCCAGGCGCTACGCGCCAGTCTCTCGCCCATCAAGTTCCAGCTCGGGGAGAAGCTCACCCGCGGGCTCGGCGCGGGTGGCAATCCCGAGGTGGGAAGACGCGCTGCCCAGGAGGACGTGGAGCGTCTGCGCGAGGTCCTCGAGGGCGCCGACATGATCTTCGTCACCGCCGGCATGGGGGGTGGCACGGGCACCGGGGCTGCTCCGGTGATTGCCAAGATCACCAAGGAGCTCGGCTCGCTCACCGTCGGCGTCGTGACCAAGCCCTTCATCTTCGAGGGTAAGCGCCGGATGAAGCAGGCCGAGGAAGGGATGCGCGAGTTGAAGGCGAGCTGCGACACCCTCATCGCCATTCCGAACCAGCGCCTGCTCGCCGTCGCCGGCCGGAACTCCTCCATCCTCGAGAGCTTCAAGAAGGCCGACGACGTCCTCTTCCAGGCGGTGCGGGGTATCTCCGACCTGATCACCGTCCACGGCCTCATCAACCTCGACTTCGCCGACGTGCGGGCCATCATGTGCGAGATGGGCATGGCGATGATGGGGGCGGCGATCGCGCAGGGCGAGAATCGGGCCATCGAGGCGGCGCAGAAGGCGATCTCGAGCCCGCTCCTGGAGGACGTTTCGATCTCGGGAGCGCGAGGGGTGCTCATCAACATCACGGGTGGCCCCGATCTGTCCCTCCACGAGGTGAACGAGGCGGCCTCGCTCATCCAGGAGGAGGCGGACGAGGAAGCCAACATCATCTTCGGCGCCGTCATCGACGAGTCGATGGGCGACGAGGTCCGGATCACGGTGATCGCGACCGGCTTCGGCGAGCACATCGACGCGAGTCAGCGTCCGACGAGCACGGAGGGACGCCCCGCGCGACGCGGAGAGGACGAGCTCGACGTGCCCACCTGGCAGCGTCGACGGCAGCGAGAGGCGCCGAGCAATCCCGCCCGCGCCGCCGGCACGCCGTCGCCCGCCGCGACCCGCGCGCCGGGCGAAGAGCCCGCGGAGGAGGACTTCGACGTGCCGACATTCCTCCGCCGCGGCGCCGACTAGATAGGCTTCGAGGCGCATCGCATCGCTCGCTTCGCCAGGCGAGCGGCGTGAGAACCTGCTTGAGGCTCCGGTGGGGCCGCGGTATGACTGCCGACGGCTCCCCGGCATGCCGCATCCCACCGCGCGCGTCGCCCGTCTCGCAGCAGAGCGTCACCTCTTTACCGCGGGACCGAGCGGTCCCCTCTCGGTGTGTCTAGTCTATCCCAACACCTATGCCGTGGGGATGGCCAACCTGGGATTCCAGGCGGTCTTCCGCCTCCTCGCCCAGGATCCGCGCGTCAGCTGCGAGCGGGCCTTCCTGCCCGACGGGGCGCGCGGCGGGTGGCCGTCGACGTTACGCTCACTCGAGCACGATCGCGCCGTCCGCGACTTCGACATCGTCGCCTTCTCGCTCTCCTTCGAGACCGACTATCTCCACGTGCTCGACTGCCTGGGCCTGGCGAGAATCCCTCTCTGGCGACGAGAGCGCGGGCCCGATGCGCCGCTCGTGCTCGCGGGTGGCCCGGCGACCTTTCTCAACCCCGAGCCGCTCGCCGAGTTCGTCGATCTCTTCCTGATCGGCGAGGCGGAGGAGATGCTGGGGGAGTTCCTCGACCAGGTGGTGGCCGGCCCGCCCGGCCGCGGGGAGATGCTCGCGCGGGCGGAGGCGGTGCGAGGCGCCTATCGCCCCGATCGCTACACACCGGAATACGACGCGGCGGGGGACCTCGCGGCTTTCCGGTACGACGGCCCCGGCGTCGGGCCCGTCGAACGGCGCTTCGTCGCTGACCTCGACCGGTTCGCCACCCGCTCGGAGGTGCTGACGCGCGAGGCTGTCTTCGGCGACATGTACCTGGTCGAGGCGAACCGCGGCTGCGAGTGGGGCTGCCGCTTCTGTGCGGCGGGCTTCATGTACCGCCCGGTCCGCTACCGGCGCCCCGACACCCTGCGCGCCACGATCGCCGCCGGCCTCTCGGAACGATCCACGATCGGTCTCGTAGGGGCGGAAATGGCGAGCCAGCCCGGGGTGGCTGCCCTCTGCCAGGAAATCGCCGCGGCGGGCGGTCGCGCGTCGCCTTCGTCATTGAAGGCCGACGTGATCACCCCCGCGCTTGCGCGGGCGCTGGGCGCGGGCGGCAACCGCTCGGTCACCGTCGCCCCCGAGGCCGGCTCGGAGCGCATGCGGCGCGTGATCAACAAGAACCTGACGGAGGGGGAGATCCTGCGCGCGGCCGAATGGCTCGTCGGCGGCGGCGTCGAGGCGCTCAAGCTCTACGTGATGGTTGGGCTCCCGACCGAGACGGACGAGGACGTCGCCGCCATCGTCGACCTCGCCCGCAAGGTCCGGGCCCGGCTCATGGGCGGCGGGCGCCCGAAGGTCGGACGGATACTCCTCTCGATCAACCCGTTCGTTCCCAAGCCGTGGACGCCGTTCCAGTGGGAGCCGATGGAGTCGCTGCCGGCGCTGAAGAAGAAGCTCGCCTTCCTGCGACGCGCGCTGGCGGCAATTCCCGCCGTGACGGTGGAGACGGAGAGTCCGCGGGAGGCGTACCTGCAGACGCTCCTTTCGCGTGGCGATCGGCGGACGGCGGCAATCCTCGCCCGGCTGCACGCGCGCCCGGAGGCGTGGTGGCCGACCCTCAAGGCGCTCCGCGGGGGCAGGGAGGGGGTCGATCCCGACCGCTTCGTCCATCGCCCCTATCCGCACGACGCGCTCCTTCCCTGGGACTTCATCGATCACTCCGTCGACAAGCGCTACCTCCTCGCCGAGCGGCGGAAAGCCCTCGCCCAGCTCCAGACGTCGCCCTGCGACACCACCACCTGTCACACCTGCGGCGCGTGCTGATCTCCCCGGGAGCGCAGTGATCGTCGCGATCGGTGTCGACGTGTGCGACGTCGCGCGCATCCGACGTGCGCTCGAGGGGCCGACCGGCGCCCGCTTCCGGGCACGCGTGTTCACCGCCGCCGAGCAGGCGTACTGCGAAGCGCGCGGGCGCGCCCGGTTCGCGAGCTACGCGGCGCGCTTTGCGGCCAAGGAGGCCGCCATGAAGGCGCTCGGGACGGGTTGGAGCGCGGGGGTGAGCTGGCAGGACTTCGAGGTGGTGCGCGCCGACGGTGAGCCGCCGCACCTCGTCCTCCACGGACGCGCGGCCGAGCTCGCGCGTGAGCGTCGCATGGTTCGCTGGCTCGTGGCGCTCAGCCACGAGCGCACGGGCGCGGTCGCCTCGGTGGTCGTGGACGACGCGTCGGGCGTCAGGGCAGCGGCCGGGGTGGCGGCGGCTGGCCGTCGGGGCGGTGGGGGAGGAGGATCAGGACGGCCACGGCCCAGAGCCCGGCGATGAACCCGAGCAGCGTCCAGAGGTTCTTCGGATATCCGTTGTTGTGGGCGAAGAGCCGGCACACGATCGCCTGGCAGATGTTGAGGGCGAGGGCGGTGCCGAGAAGCGTCGGCGTGTCCAGGTCGGGAGCGACGAAGCGGAGCCCGCTCAAGTACCCGATGGCCGTCGCCAGGGTCATCGCGCGCCGTCCCGCCCGCATCGTGGGACGATTGACGCTCGCGCGAACGGGTCTCTATAGTGCGCGTGCGAGAGGCGGGGTGCGGAGGGGCAGGCCATCCTAAAGTGGGTATACGGCCTCGGCGGGGAGGGGCTCGCGCGGCTTGCTGGGGCAGTGCTCGCGAATCCCCGCGTCGCCGAGGCGTTCTCGTGGGGTTTGCAGAGGATTTTCGAGACCAAGGGTCGGGTCGACCGGAACATGCAGATGCTCCTCGCGTTCTTCAACCTGCCGTCCCGGACGGACGTCAACCGCCTGCTTACCAAGATCGAGGCGATCCAGGGGAGCCTGGTCAATCTGAACCTCAAGGTCGATCGCCTGCTGGTGAGTCCGCCGCGCCGGCGCAGCAGCAAGCAGCCGACCGACGAGGCGCACGGCACCCACGACTAGGGCGCGTCACCGCCCGAGTCCGCGCGCCGGCACGACGTGCCTCACCCCGCCGGGGAAAAGATGGCTGCCGATCGTCGCGAGATCGGCCAGCGAGCCTGGGTCGCCGGGGAACAGCGGAACCTCCGCGACGACCGGAGCCCCGCCGGTCGCGACCAGCGGCGCGAGCGCCGCTTCCTGGTGGGCGGCGAGCGTGCGGAGGTCCTGGTAGCTGCGACGCAGGCGAGCGGCCAGCGTGGGGGAGACGCCGGTGGGTGGCGCGGGCGGTGGCGTGGCGGTCCCGAACAACGCCCGCGGGAGCGTGCGGTTCACGACGATCCCACCGATGCGGAGGTCGATCGCCGCGAGCGCCCGGACGAGGGTGTCGGTCTCGGCGACCAGTCGCGGTTCCGGTGCGGCGACGAGCAGCAGCCACGTGCTCTCCGCATGGAGGAGCGCGGCCACCCGTCGCACGCGGTCGCGGAGTGCGCCGGTAAGGGCCTCGATCGCGCCCACGAACTCCCCGATCTCGCGCACCAGGCCCATGCCGGTGAAGCGCTCGAGAGCGCGCAGCACCGCCGCCAGGACGAGATGGGCGAGCCGCGAGCCGGCGGCTGGAAGAATGGTGGTCGGGTCCTTGAGAATCGCGAAGGCACGGGAGTCGAGCAGGGCCAGGAGGCGACGGGGGGCGTCGAGGAAATCGACCGCGTGGCGCGCCGGCGGCGTATCGACCACCAGCAGATCGTAGTCGCCCTCCTCGGCCAAACGGTAGACGGTCTCGACGGCCATGTACTCGGCGGTCCCGGCCAGCGTCCCGGAGAGATTCTGGTAGAGGCGGTTTTGGAGCACGCGCTCCGCCTGCTCCGGCGTCGAGGCGAGCGCACGCACGAGGTCGTCAAAGGTTCGTTTGACGTCGAGGAGGAACGCGTCCAGGTGAGCGCCGCGCGCCCCGACGGTCGCGAGCGGCACCCGCCGCGCTTGCGACCCGAGGGCGCCGAGACCGAGGGCGTCCTTCAGCCGTTGCGCCGGGTCGACGGTGAGCACGGCCGTCCGCCGCCCGCGTCGCGCCGCCTCGACCGCGAGCGCGGCGGCGGTGGTGGTCTTTCCCACTCCTCCGCTACCGACGCAGAGCACGACGCGCTTCGTCTCGAGGGCCTGCGCGAGGAGCGTCATGCCGCGAGGCCTGCCGCGCGGGCGAGGTCGGTGGCGAGTGCGTCGATACCGCCCGACGTTTCCGGCGGCGGGAAGAGGAGCGGAAGGCGGACGGGCGACACGCCGAGCGTGCGCCGGAGGGTCGAGTACTGCGCCTGCGCCTGGCGCCGCCGCTCGAGGTGGAAACGCGCCGCGACGACGTGCGGATCGTCCGGGTCGAGCGCCGCGAGCGCCGCCACGTCGGTCGGGGTGAAGCGGCGTCGCGGCACGGCGTTCAGGATCGGCGGCCCGACCGACAGTCCGAGACCGACGTCGAGCTCCTGATGGAGCTCGAGCGTCTCACGCACGGCCAGCTCCTCGGGTGTCGTCACCAGGAAGACGAGCGTGGTGGCGGGGTCATGGAGCATGCGCTCCATGTTGCGGAGCAGCGTGGCGACCGGGCCGAAGCGGGCGAGCGCTCCGAGGGTGCGCGGTGCCGCGAGCAGCGGCAGGGAATGGCCGGACGCTGGCGCATCGAGCAGGACGAGATCGTACGCGGGGCGCCCGAGCCGTCTCTCCTCGAGCCAGCCGGCCACGCGGTGGAGCACGAGCAGCTCCGGCAACCCCGGCGCCGCGGCCGCCAGCACCTGGAAGGTGGTGCTTTCGAGGAGTCGTCGGGCGAGCAGGCGGAGACGGAGTGCGCTCAGGACGAAATCGCCGAGCACGGCTTCCGACTCGAGGCGCGCGACCGCGAGTCGCGGGCCGACACGCGTCGGCTCGTGCGAGACCGTGGCAGCTCCGAGCAGCGTGCCCAGCCGCCCCGGGCCGACCTCGACCGCCAGCACGCGTCGCCGCGCCGCCGCCGCGGCCTGCGCGAACGCGGCCGTCACGGTCGTCTTGCCGACCCCACCCTTTCCCGTAATGACGATCAGGCGCTGGGAGGCGAGCGGGAGGCGGGGCGGCACGGCCCGCCTCATAGCCGCGCGTCATGCGGGGTGTCAATTTCGCATGCCCGCGCGTTGACAGGTCGTCGCGCGTTCCCTAGCTTCGGCGTTCATGTCCGAGGGGGATCGACCCGGCAACGGCGACGCGAGAGCCGGCAGCCCCACGGGCGCCGTCCGCGATGGCGGCGAGCCCTT
>VBLA01000132.1 GCA_005879245.1 Deltaproteobacteria bacterium | reverse complement strand
TGCCAGGAGGAGCCCGCCGGCCACTGCGAGGAGGAATCCGCGGCGCCGCCCGGGCTGCTCCGCGGCTGCCACCTTCACACCGTTGGAGCTGACCGCTACCGTAGCCATCGCTCGAGGGTCCGCGCGCGCCGCGCCATCCGGTCGGCGTCGGCTGCGGAGCGCTCGTGATCGTAGCCGAGGAGGTGGAGGAGCCCGTGGATCAGCAGCCGCTGGCCCTCCCGCTCGAGCCGTTCCCCGCGGACGGCGGCCTGCCGGCGCGCGGTCTCGAGGGAGATGACGACGTCGCCGAGGAGTCCGTCGGGTGGCGGGCCCGCGCCTTCACGCTGCGAGAACGAGAGGACGTCGGTTGGCCGGTCGACACCGCGGTAGCGGCGGTTGAGGGCCCGCATCTTCCGGTCCGAGACCACCACCAGCGACAATTCCGCGTCGGCGAGCCGCAGTCCATGGAGGAGCCGCCGCGCGCTGCGTGCGAGCCGCGCCGCGAAGGCGGCCGCCCGCCGACCCCGCGCCGTCGCCACGACCCCCATCCCGCGGTGTTACCGCTCCGCGCGGTCGTAGGCCGTGATGATCTCCTGCACGAGCGGGTGGCGCACCACGTCGCGCTCGGTGAAGGTGACGAAGCTGATGCCGACGACGCCGCGGAGGATGGCCTGCGCCTCCTTCAGACCGGACGGCTTGCCCGCCGGCAGGTCGACCTGGGTGACGTCGCCGGTGATGACCGCCTTGGAGCCGTAGCCGAGGCGCGTCAGGAACATCTTCATCTGCTCGCCGGTCGTGTTCTGCGCCTCGTCGAGGATCACGAAGGAGTCGTTCAGCGTCCGCCCCCGCATGAAGGCGAGCGGCGCGACCTCGATCGTCCCGCGCTCGAGCATCCGCCGCGCCCGCTCGAAGTCGACCATGTCGTGCAGCGCATCGTAGAGCGGCCGAAGGTAGGGATTCACCTTCTCCGCGAGGTCGCCGGGGAGAAAGCCGAGCTTCTCGCCCGCCTCGACCGCCGGGCGCGTGAGGACGATGCGGGTGAAACTGTTCTTCATCAGCTCGGCGACCGCCATCGCCATCGCGAGGTACGTCTTCCCGGTGCCGGCCGGGCCGATGCCGAACACGATGTCGGTGTTGCGGATGGCGTCGATGTAGGCCTTCTGGTTCACGCTCTTGGGCGTGATCGTATGCTTGTGGGCGGAGATGAAGACCGCATCGAGGAAGATGTCCCGGAGCTTGGCGGTGCGGTCGCTCGCCAGGATGCGGAGCGCGTAGTCGACGTCCGCGGGATAGATCGGATAGCCCTCCTCGAGGAGCCCGTAGAGCTGTCCCAGCACCCGGGCGGTGAGCTCGGTCTCGACCGCGTCGCCCTCGAGCGCGAGCGTCCCGTCGCCCACCCCGATCCGGACCCCGAGCTGCCGCTCGAGCCCCTTCACGTGCTCGTCGTGGTTGCCGAGCAGCTCGCGGAAGAGTCGGGAATCCCCGAAGTGGAGCTCGGTCAGTGCGGGTGCGGGCGCGGCCAAGGCTGGGCGGGTGTCCTAGCGGCTCCCGGCCCCGAGGAGCTCGTAGGCGGCGGAGAGCGCCTCGTCGAGGCGCGTCGGATCCTTGCCCCCGGCCTGCGCGAAGTCCGGACGCCCGCCGCCCCCGCCGCCGACCAGCGGCGCGAGCTGCTTGATGATGTTGCCGGCGTGGAAGCGATCGGTCAGGTCCTTGGTCACGGCGGCGAGCAGGATCGCGCGCTCGCCCTGCGCCGTGCCGAGGACGACGACGCCAGACTTGATCCGCTCGCGCAGGCGATCCGCCATGTCGCGGAGGCCCTTGTCGTCGAGCCCCTCGACCCGCGTCGCGAGGACCGTGATGCCGTTCACGCGACGCGCGTCGGCGAGGAGATCACGCGCTTCGCCGCCGGCGAGCTTCGACTGGAGCTCCGCGATCCGCTTCTCGAGCTCGCGCTGCTGGGCGAGGAGCTTCTCGACCTTCGGGGCCGCCTCGTCGGCCGGAGCACGCAGCAGCGTGCTCACCTCTTCGAGGATGCGCTCCTGCTGGTGGATCAGCTCGAGCGCCCCCCCGCCGGCCGTGGCCTCGATCCGGCGCACCCCCGCCGCAACGCCGCCCTCGCTGCGGACCTTCACGAGCCCGATGTCCCCGGTCCGCTGCACGTGGGTCCCGCCACAGAGCTCCACCGAGAAGTCGCCCATCCGGACGACACGGACCCGCTCGCCGTACTTCTCACCGAAGAACGCGAGCGCCCCCGCCTTGATGGCGTCCGCGTACCGCATCTCGTCGGTCCGCACCTCGGCGTTCGCCCGGATGGCGGCGTTCACATCGGCCTCGATCTCGCGCAGCGCCGCGGCGTCGACGGGACCGTGATAGTTGAAGTCGAAGCGCAGCCGCTCGGGCGTCACGAGCGACCCGGCCTGCTTCACCTGCTCGCCGAGCCGCCGGCGGAGCGCGGCATGGAGGAGATGGGTCGCCGAGTGGTTGAGGCGCGCGCCGTGCCGGCGCTCCGGGTCGATGCGCAGGCGGACGTGGTCGCCCACGGCGAGCATCCCCTCGCGCACCACGCCCCGGTGCGCGACGACGGTCGGCGCGAGCCGCTGCGTGTCGACGACCTCGACCCGGGCGCCCGTCGCGGTTTGCAGCCAGCCGCGATCCCCTACCTGCCCGCCGGACTCGGCGTAGAAGGGCGTCTCGGCGGTCACCACGTCGACCGTGTGCCCCACGCTGGCGAAGCTGCGCGTCGCCTTGCCGTCGGCGACGAGGGCGACGATCTCGGACTCCCATTCGAGGACGCGGTCACCGACGAAGTGTGTCGCGACGTCGCCCTTGGTCACCACCTCGGGGGCGGCCTCGGCATCCGCGAAGCGCTGCGCGCCGCGACCGCGCGCCCGCTGCGCTTCCATCGCCTGCTCGAAGCCCTCCCGATCGACGCCCAGCCCTTCGGCGGCCAGGATGTCCTCGGTGAGGTCGAGCGGGAAGCCGTAGGTGTCGTAGAGGCGGAACGCCGTCTCGCCCGAGAGGGTCCGCGCGCCGGCCTCGCCCGCCCGCGCGATCTCCTCCGCGAGGAGCGCGAGCCCCCGGTCGAGCGTCGTGGCGAAGCGCTCTTCCTCACCGCGCACGACGTCGGTGATCTGCCGTTGCTGCGCGACGATCTCGGGGTAGGCGCGGCCCATGGTGCGGACGACCGCGCCCACGACCTCGTGCACGAACGGGCGGTTCAGCCCGAGGAGCTTTCCGTGACGGGCCCCGCGCCGCAGGAGCCGGCGGAGCACGTAGCCACGCCCCTCGTTCGAGGGGAGCACGCCGTCGGCGACGAGGAACGTCACGGCGCGGCCGTGATCCGCGATGACGCGCAGCGAGACGTCGTCGCGGTCCGAGGCTCCGTAGCGCTTGCCGGCGAGCCGCTCGGCGGAGGCGATGATCGCGCGCAGGATGTCGGTCTCGTAGTTCCCGCGCTGGTTCTGCAGGACCGCACAGACGCGCTCGAAGCCCATGCCCGTGTCGACGTGCTTGGCGGGGAGCTCGGTGAGCTTGCCCTTCGCGTCGCGGTCGTACTGGATGAAGACGAGGTTCCAGAGCTCGATGTAGCGGGCGCAACCCGCGTTCACCCCGCAGCGATGCGCCGGGTCGTCGCGCCGATCACACGCGTCGGGACCCCGGTCGATGTGGACCTCCGAGCACGGCCCGCACGGGCCGGTCTCGGCCATCTCCCAGAAGTTCTCGGCATCGAAGCGGAGCACCCGCGCGGCGGGCAGATCCGTCACCTCGGTCCACAGCCTCGCGGACTCGTCGTCGCTCGTGTGCACGGTCGCGAAGAGGCGGTCCTTCGGGAGCTTCCAGACGGCCGTCAGCAGCTCCCACGCCCACCCGATCGCCTCCCGCTTGTAGTAGTCACCGAAGGACCAGTTACCGAGCATCTCGAAGAAGGTGTGATGGTAGGTGTCGCGTCCCACCTGCTCGAGGTCGTTGTGCTTGCCACTGATGCGGAGGCACTTCTGGCTGTCGACGGCCCGCACGTACGGACGGCTCTCGTGGCCGAGGAACACCTGTTTGAACTGCACCATGCCGGCGTTGGTGAAGAGCAGGCTCGGGTCGTCCTGCGGGACCAAGGGCGCGCTCGGCACGATGGTGTGCCCGCGCTCCTTGAAGAAATCCAGGAACGACTGACGGATCTGATCCCCGGTCACTTCAGATCTTGTACCGGCTCCGGATGGCGGCAGCAACCGCGGCCCGGCGGACGGACCCTTCCGCGGCGGTCCATTTTGCACGGAGGCCCGACCGACCCAGGACCGCTTCCGCCCGCCGGCTGCCGCCGGCGTCCCCTCCCCGGGGATATCCGACGGCGGCGGGAACCGGTCCGCGTCGACCGAAGGGCCCTTCCCGCCCGCGAATGAGGACTCTGCTGAGGCGTGTGCCGCAGCCGATGCGCAAGCTTGTTCGCTAGTAAAGTTTTATCCTTGACACGCCACGCTGATCGGCTTAAGCGAGTGCCTGGGCAGAGCACTATGCCCATGCGTGGTGGTGAGGCTGAGGGAATGAGAGGAGACGATCCGTGTTCGACTTCGGCTTGCACCTCATCGTGCCTGACCCGCACTTCGTCCTGATCTTTCGCTGCGGCTGCGTTCTTGCGCCCGAACGGGTCGACCGCTGCGCGCTGCACGACGAGTACCCGATACGCCACGAGCTTCCGCCCCGTGCCGCCTAGGGCGGCCCGCAACGTCCTCCAGAAGGCGCCGCGCTAGAAGCGCTCGACCTTCCCCGGCCCGAGGCTACCCGGGCCCGCGGACCAGCTCGGCGACGACGTCTTCGGGAAAGCCCCGCGTCAGCAGGAGCCGCCACGCTCGCCGCGCGTCGGTCACGCGGCCGGCCGCTCGACGGGCCCACTCGATCTCCGGCTCATCGTTCCGCGACGCGTCGACCGCGGCGCTCACGAGCGCCTCGGGAAGGCCCCGCGCCTCGAGGTCGGCGGCGATCCGCAGGCTCCCCCATCCGCGCCCGCGCAGCGAGCGCGCCCGCTCGCCCGCATACGCCTCGTCGCCCACGTACCCGAGCTCGCGGCAGCGCGCGACCGTGGCAGCCGCGGTGGCGCGCTGGTAGCCGCGCGCGACCAGGCGCCCCTCGAGCTCCGCCTCCGTCCGCGGCGCCCGCGCGAGCATCCGCGCCGCGACGTCGAGCGGCGTCGGCCCCACGGCGCGGCGACGGACCCCGCTAGAACCGGTCGACCTTGATCGGCTCCTCTGCCGCGTTCCCGTCCTCCCGGTCGAAGTCGTCCCAGCGGGAATCGCTGGTCGACGAGATGCCGCGGGCCTTCAGCGCGAAGTCGTCCGGATTGGTCGACTGCGCGAGCGCCTCGTCGAAGGTGATGAGCCCTTCGCGCCAGAGGGCCATGAGGGACTGGTCGAAGGTCTGCATGCCGTAGCCCACGTAGCCGCGCGCGATCGCGTCGCGGATCTCGCGGGTCCGCTCCGGGACCTGCACGCACTCCTTGACGAGCGCGGTCGAGACCATCACCTCGACGGCGGGCACCATGCCGGCGCCGTCGGCCCGCGGCACGAGCCGCTGGCTGATACAGCCTTTCAGGATGCTCGCCAGGATGAGGCGGGCCTGGGCGCGCTGGTGGTCGGGGAAGGCCTGGATCACGCGGGTGATCGTCTCCGCGGCATCGAGCGTGTGCAGGGTCGACATGACGAGGTGGCCCGTCTCGGCCGCCAGGATCGCGGTCTCGATCGTCTCGAGATCCCGCATCTCGCCCACCAGGATCACGTCGGGGTCCTGCCGGAGCGCTCCCTTCAGGCCCGCCGCGAAGGTGAGGCAGTCGGCACCGATCTCGCGCTGCGTGACGATCGAGCGTTCGTCGCGGTGCAGGTACTCGATCGGATCCTCGATCGTGATGATGTGTCGGTCCACCGTCCGGTTGATGTAGTCGATGATGGCGGCGAGCGTCGTCGACTTGCCGCTACCGGTCGTGCCGGTGACCAGGACGAGGCCGCGCCGTTCCGAGGCGATCCGCTCGATGACCGGGGGCAGGTTGAGCTCGCGGATCTGACGGACCCGGGCAGGAATGAGGCGCAGCGCGGCCTGGATCTCGCCGCGCTGGTAGAAGACGTTGACGCGGAAGCGGCCGAGCTCCGGATGACCGTAGCCGACGTCAACCTGCAGCTCCCGTTCGAGCCGCTGGCCGTGGTAGTCCTTGAGCAGCGCCCGGGCGAGCGCGGCCATGGCGTCGCGGTCGATCGGTGCTACCTCGTCCCAGGGCGTGAGCGTGCCGCTCACGCGGAAGACCGGAGGGGCTCCGGTCTTCAGGTGGATATCAGAGGCCTTCCGGCCGACTCCCTCCCGCAGGATCGCATCCAGCTCCACGCGTCAGTCCTTTCCGCCCCTCCCCTTCCGGGCGGCTTCCACCGCCCGCGCTCCCTCTGCACCGCTGCCGTTGCTTGCCTCGGGCGCGTCCGCACGCAGCCCGAACTTCTCCCGCACCTTCCCCTCGATCGTCACCGCGACATCGGGATGCTCGCGCAGGAAGTCCCGCGCGTTCTCGCGTCCCTGGCCGATCCGCTCGCCGCCGAAGGCGTACCAGGCCCCGGCCTTCTCGATGATCCCCTGCTCGGAGGCGATATCGATCAGCTCGCCCTCCTTCGAGATGCCGCTGCCGTAGAGGATATCGAACTCCGCCTCACGAAACGGCGGCGCGACCTTGTTCTTCACCACCTTCACCTTGGTCCGGCTGCCGATCACCTCGTCACCGTGCTTGATGGCGCCGAGACGGCGGATGTCG
>VBLA01000567.1 GCA_005879245.1 Deltaproteobacteria bacterium | reverse complement strand
GGCCGCATCGCGCTCTACGAGGTCATGCCGATGAGCGACGAGGTGCGCGAGCAGATCCTCGCGGGCGCGACCGCGCTCGATCTCAAGCGAACCGCCATCCAGAATGGGATGAAAACCCTCCGGCAGAGCGGCCTCAGCAAGGTGGCGGACGGCTTGACCACGCTCGAGGAGATCCTCCGGGTCACGATGGCTGATTAAACTCCCGGGGGCCCGTCCAGTGCTCGCCCGCTTCGCGGGCTGCGCGCTTCCGATGCCCCCGGACCCCCGTCGCCGCACGCTGACGCGTGCGGCTCCCGCGCTATTGCTCGCGCGCTGCGCGCGCTCGGGACGTGCCGAGCGCGGCGAAGCCGCGCTCGGCAACCTGTACGAAGTTGTTCCAGGAGCGTTTCGGGGCGCCGGGCGTCGGCACAAAGGTGACGGCCGGCCGTCGGTCCACTGCGGGGCGGCAGGGGGAGCCAGGTGGCACGCCGCCTGCTTTGGCCGACACGATGCCGTCGATCGAGGCCTTCCTGCGCGAGATGATCGAGCGGGGGGCGTCGGACCTGCACCTGACCACGGCGAGCCCCCCCCTGATCCGGCTCCACGGGGAGCTCGTGACGCTCGCCCATCCCCCGCTCGGCGCCACCGACACGAAGAACCTCTGCTACAGCCTCCTCACCGAGCAGCAGAAGAAGAAGTTCGAGGAGGCAAGCGAGCTCGACTTCTCCTTCGGCATCAAGGGCGTGAGCCGCTTCCGCGGTAACCTCTACCTGCAGAAGGGAGCGATCGGCGGCGCCTTCCGGATGATTCCCTACCAGACGCCGCAGCTCCAGAACCTGGGGCTGCCCTCTTCCGTCCCCGATCTGTGCAACCTGCCCCGCGGGCTCGTGCTGGTGACCGGGCCGACCGGCAGCGGCAAGAGCACCACGCTCGCGGCGATGATCGACAAGATCAACCGCGAGCGTCACGAGCACATCGTGACGGTCGAGGATCCGATCGAGTTCGTCCACGAGCACAAGAGCTGCCTCGTGAACCAGCGCGAGGTTTTCGCCGATACCCAGAGCTTCGGGCAGGCGCTGAAGCACATCCTCCGCCAGGATCCCGACATCGCGCTGGTGGGCGAAATGCGGGACCTGGAGACGATCGAAGCGGCACTGGTGGTCGCCGAGACCGGCCATCTCGTCTTCTCGACGCTGCACACGAACTCCGCCGTGCAGACGATCAACCGCATCATCGACGTCTTTTCGCCGCACCAGCAGGCACAGGTGCGCGCCCAGCTCTCACTCGTCCTCCAGGGCGTCATCTCGCAGCAGCTCATTCCCCGCAAGGACGGCCACGGGCGCGTGCTCGCGGCCGAGATCATGATTCCGAACGCCGCAATCCGGAACCTGATCCGCGAGGAGAAGGTCCACCAGATCTACTCTCAGATGCAGGTCGGTCAGTCGAAATTCGGGATGCAGACGATGAGCCAGGCGTTGATCGCCCTGGTGCAACGGAACCTGATCAGTCCCGAGGAGGCGATCGGCAACGCCACCGAACTCGAGGAGATACGTGCTATGCTTGGGCAATCCCGCGTCGGTCGGGTGGGCTAGCCGCCATGCCGGTCTATCACTGGCAGGGCGTTTCGCCCCGGGGCGAAACGCTGAGCGGCGAGATGGAGGCCACGAGCCGCGACGCGGTCATCATCCGCCTCCGGACTCAGCGCATCCAGCCGAACCCCGCTCGCATCAAGGAGAAAGGGAAGGGTCTCGACTACCAGATCTCCCTCCCCAGCATCGGCTCGCCCGTCAAGTCGAGAGGCAGATCCTCGGCGCGCAGAGCGACTCCAAGCCGTTCCGCAAGGTGATCGGCGGGATCAAGGAAGACGTCGAGGCCGGCACCACCCTCGCGGAGGCTATTCGCAAGCACACCAGGGTCTTCTCCGAGCTCTACAGCAGCATGATCCAGGCGGGTGAGATCGGCGGTATCCTCGACACCATCCTCGTGCGGCTCGCCGCCTACCTCGAGAAGGCCAGCAAGCTGAAGAGCAAGATCAAGGGGGCGATGATCTACCCCACGTGCATCGTGTCGGCCGCCGTCCTCGTGACCACCGTCCTCCTCATCTGGGTGATCCCCGTCTTCGCGGACGTCTTCTCGAGCTTCGGGCATCGGCTGCCGGCGCCCACGCAGTTCGTCATCAACCTCTCGAACTTCACGATCGGGCACGTCTGGTACCTGATGGCCGTGCCGGTGATCGCCGCGGTGGCCATCCGCTACGCCTACGGGACCGAGGAAGGTCATTTCTGGATCGACCGCTTCCTGCTGCGCGTGCCCGTCTTCGGCGGCCTCATCCGGAAGTCCTCCGTGGCGCGCTTCAGCCGCACGCTCGGGACCCTCGTCTCCTCCGGCGTGCCGATCCTGGACGCCCTCGTCATCACGGCCCGCACGGCGGGCAACAAGGTGGTCGAGCGGGCGATCATGATGGCCCGCACGAGCATCTCGAGCGGGCGGACGATCGCCGAGCCCCTCATCGAGAGCAAGGTTTTCCCGCCGATGGTCTGCCAGATGATCAGCGTCGGCGAGACGACCGGCGCGCTCGACACCATGCTGCAGAAGATCGCGGACTTCTACGAGGACGAGGTGGACAACACGGTCGCCAACCTGATGTCGCTCCTCGAGCCCGCCGTGATCCTCTTCCTCGGCGTCGTGATCGGCGGCCTCGTCATCTCCATGTACCTGCCGATCTTCCAGCTCGGCGCCGTCATGGACTGATGCGTTCCGTTACTTTCATGACATTCGGGCCGGGGCGAATCGCCCTCGCCACTGGCTGCGCAAACTCGCGCTCCGTGGCACCGCGCTTGCTCAGTCCGGCCAAGTCGGGCGGTCCGGAGGGACCAACACCCATCCAAAAGGGAGGACGTATGGGCAGCAAGGGCTCCAAGATGAAGCAGAAGAAGTCGAAAGGTTTCACCCTGATCGAGTTGCTGGTCGTGGTCGCGATCATCGGCATCCTCGCCGCGATCGCCATCCCACAGTTCGCCGCCTACCGGGCACGCGGCTTCAACGCCCGCGTCGAGGCGGACGCCCGCA
>VBLA01000131.1:2875-9643 GCA_005879245.1 Deltaproteobacteria bacterium | reverse complement strand
GGTCCGCACCGGCTTGATCCTCCAGCCTCTCCCGCCCGGCAGCGGCATCGTCTTCGGCAACATCTCGTCGGGGGAAACGGTGCCGGCGCTCGTCGACCACGTCGACTCGACGGGTTATGCGACGACGCTCGTCAGCGGCGGCATGGTCGCGAAGACGGTCGAGCATCTGATGGCGGCCCTGCACGCCTACGGGGTGACCAACCTCCTCGTGAAGATGCAGGGCGAGGTGCCGATCCTGGACGGTTCGGCGCTCGACCTCTGCGCGCTGCTTGAGGAAGGGGGCGTGGTCGACCAGCCGGGCACGCTCGAGGAGCTCGTGATCGACCGGCCCTATGCGGTCGGAGCGTGCGAGCCCGGCCACAAGGGGATCGCCATCGAGCCCGGCGACGGCTTCTCGGTGCACTATACCCTCGACTATCCGCCGCCCATCGGTCGGCAGGAGCTCGACTTCCGCTTCACCGACCTGGATGCCTTCCGCCGCGAGATCGCGCCGGCGCGGACGTTCGGGTTCGTCAAGGAGATCGAGCAGCTCGAGCAGATGGGGCTCGCCAACGGCGGGCGCCTGAACAACTGCATCCTGGTGGGCGAGGAGGGCGTGGTGAACGCCCCGCTCCGCTTTCCCGACGAGTTCGTCCGCCACAAGATCCTCGACATCTTCGGGGACTTCTACCTGCTCGGGCGGCCGATCCGCGGCCGTGTGACGGCCCGCATGACGGGACACTCCGACAACGTGCAGCTCCTGCGGCAGCTGCGACTGCGCTGGGGACTGCCGACGTTCGCGGGCGCGGCGTAGGCGTCCGACGCGCGGCGGACGCACTCCCGAGCAACTCATCCCCCGGGGGTGAGCTGGCGCCAGGCGACGATGCGGTCCAGGGGGGCGTCGAGGGTGGCTTCGATGGCGCGGCGGACCTCGCCGACGCCGGCGAGGGCGCGGAGCGTGTAGTGCTGGCCGCGGAGCGTGAGCCGCTGGCGGATGGCGGGGCGGTCCGCGAAAAGATGGTTCAGGTCCTCCTCGGCGATCGGCCCGGCGGCGCGGGCGGTGAGCAAGCGTTCCACGGTCGTCACGTCACCGACGACGGCGAGGAGCACCTCGCGAGGGGCGGTGTTGGGATTGATCGCGGTCTCGCCGGCCACGGTGACGAAGGGCCGCAGGCGCTCGACGAGCGCGGCGTCGAAGCCGCGCACGCCCACGAGCTCGCCGACGCTCCCGAGGGGCGCGTTCGGAGGGAGGTAGGGCGGAGTTTGCCCGAGGTACCAGTCGCGCTCCGCGCCGGCCGGCCGCGGCAAGTCGTCTCCGTCCGTCCAGTCGGCCAGCGCATCGAGCAGGTGGTCGTCGAGGCCGAGGACCTTGAAGAGCGCTGGTACGGCATCGGCCAGCTCGTTCAGGTCGAGCCGTCGGGCCTCGTCCTCCACGCGGACCTCCACCCAGCCCGCGCCGAGCGGCTGCCGCCCCGAGTCCCAGCGGGCGCTGAGCGCGTCGGGCTCGGCGGGCGACCGCTCGCCGAGAACCACGGCCGCCGCGGCGACGCCCGAGCGGGCCAGCGCGTCGGCCTGGAGGGCGGCGAGCGCGTTCCGCGCGAGATGCTGGTCGAGCACGCTCGTCGTCGCGAGGCCGGTGGCGAGCACGGTCAGCACCGCCAGTGCCGCCACCGCCGCCACCAGGGCGACGCCGCGCTCAGCTCGCCGGTGCACGGATGAGCTCCACGAGCTCGCAGGTGACGCCATCTCCCGCCCCCGAGTACACGCGGATGCGGACCTCGCGCAGGCGTGGATGCGGGGTCGGTGTCACGTCGCGCTCGAAGCGGAAACCGGCTTCGCCGTGCGCCGCGAGGCCCCCCGCCGAGTGTCCGCCTTCCGGGGGCGCCAGCTCGGCCTCCGCGAGCAACGCCCGGGCGAGCAGCATGGCGCGGGTCAGCTCCGCATCCGTGGCGACGGCGCCGACGCTCCGGGCGAGGAGCCGCTCGACCGCGACCACCCCGGTCGCGAGCACCGCGACCGCGACCAGTACCTCGAGAAGGGTCATGCCCCGGCGGGTGTGCATCATTGGAGCAACAGCTGGGGATGTGCCAGCGTTCCGGCAACCGTCAGGAGCCGCGAACCGGTCCCGCTCGGTGTCGCGGGTACCCCGAGGAAGAGCCGGAGGAGCGGCGGCGCTTCGGCCTCCGGGGCGAGCGCCAGGCGAAGCACGAGGTCGCTCGCTCCGAGAGGCTCGGTCAGGCGGAGCTCACCGCTGCCGCTCGCGCTCACCTCCGGGCCGTGAAGATCGAGGGCTTCGAACATGAGCCGTCCCTCGCGGAGTCGCCAGCCGACCGAGGCCGTTGCCGCGTGGAGGCTGCCGATGGCGGCGAGAGGTCCCTCTCCGCGCCACGTGGCACCTTCAAGGTCGACGCGCCCGGAGCCCGAGGGTGGAGCCCGAGGAGTGAACTCCAGCCGCGCCGCGCCGCGGGCACGCCCGGCAAGCGCGCCACCCGCGACGGCGAGCGGTGGGCAGGCCGCGAGATCGGCATCGTGCCAGGTGAGCGCGACGGCGACAGCCGCGCCGTCCATCGCAACGGTTGCCTCCCCGATCCCGCCGCAGACCTCGGCCGCGATCCGCCACGGAAGACCGCGCCCATCGCGCAGCAGACCCGAGAGGGAGGGCGTCCAGCGCACGCTGTCGGCGTGCACGACGGTGGTGCCATCCGGCCGGCGGAGCGTCACATCGGTGAGCCAGAGGCCGCGCGGTCGGAGGGCGGCGCCGCGGAAGATCACAACCGGCCACTCTGGCGGAGCGGCGCGAGCGAGGAGGCGCCGCGCGACGAGCTCGGTCGGGAAGAGGAGTGCCAGGGACACCGTGAAGACGGCAGCCGCGACGCCTCCCGCGAGCGCGTGGACTCGCGTCACGGGGCAGGCCTCAGCTCCACCACCTCGACGGCGGCGTCGAAGCGCGTCGGGTCGTCGACGCGCTTCCGGAGCTCGACGCGTGCCGCCGGGAGGGGCGGGGTGCCGCCCTCCAGCGCGTGCAGAAGGGCCACCACCTGAGCGAGCGAGGCGCCCCGCAGGGAGAGCGCGACGCGCTCCTCGGCGAGCCCGCCCTCGACCGGTCCCGCCGCAGGGGTCATGGCGGCGAGTCGCTCGCGCCCGACGCTCTCGTCGACGGCTGCCTGCAGGCGCGTGAAGAGCGCGCTGTCCGGCGTCGACGAGCTCGCCCCTTCCTCCTGGTGAAGGCGCGCGGCGAGTCGCCGCACCTCGCCGAGCTCGCGCTCACGACCCGCGACGCGCGCGCGGAGCGCGGCCAGGTCGTCGCGCACCGCGAACGCCGCGGCGAGCACGACCACCCCGAGCGTGAGCGCGCCCGCGGCGGCGAGGAGCGTCCGCTCACGTCGCGAGAGGTCCATGAGCCAGGCCGTGAGCCGCGCCGTCACGAGGTCTCCCCTCCACCTGCGCGCCGCGCGGCGCGCAGGCGGAACTCGACGTGCCGCCCGTCGACGGTGGCGCGTGTCTCCTCGGCGGTGACCTCGCTCAGCAAGGGCGAGCCGGCGAGAGCCGCGCGGAGCGCGTCGACCGTCCCGAAGCTGTCCGTCCGCCCGTGGAGCCGGACGCCCTCGGGCTCGACCACCAGCTCGTCGAGGTCGAGCGCGAGCGTCGGAGGCACGCGCGTGCTGAGGTCGCGGAGGACGCCGAGGGCGCCCGGGCCGCGCCGCGCCGCCCGGTGGCTGGCTGCGGCGAGGGCGGCCTCGAGCTCGGCCCGCGGAGCGACGAGCCGTCCGCCCGGGAGCGCGGCCCCGGCCTCGACGCGGATCGCCGCGGCGAGGGCAGCATCGCGCTCCGCGAGCCGGTGGTGGACGAGCCCCAGGTCGACGGCACCGAGGACGAGGGCGGCCAGCGCGAGGGCGACGCTCCGGCGAAACGCCGGCGGCCCCTCGCCCTCACCCCCGGCCAGCAGGAGATGCTTCGGCGCGCGCCAGGCGGCACCCGCGACGAGGCCGGCGGCGACGGCGCAGGCGCCGAAGTCGCCCGGCAGGGCCCCGGCGACCTGGGCAAGCGGTACGACGGTGGCACGGGTCGCGTCCGCGAGCGCCGTCGCGAGCTCCGGGCCGGCGTCGGTGCCCGCGACGACGAGGGTCGACGGGATCCCGCCGAGTGCGGCGAGCGACCAGCGCGCCTCGGCTGCGAGCGCCGCCGGGTCGTCTGCCGAGGCGACCAGCGCACGGAGACCGGCGATCCGTCCGTCGCGCCGGATGCTGAGTGTGCTCCGCGTGCCGTCGGCGAGGAGGAGACCGGCGTCGGCCAGCGCAGGCGGAAGGAGGTTCCAGGCGGGAAGCGGAGCGAGCTCGATGCGCAGCGGGGAGAGACCGGCCGGCCCGAGGAGGGCCCGATGTGCCGCGATATCGGCCTGCCGGGCGACGACGGCCAGGACGGCGGAACCCTCCGTCACCCGCCCGAGCGACTCGTAGGCGACGAGGGCGTCCTCGGGCTCGTCGGGCAGCTGCCCGAACAGCTCGAGCCGCACCGTACGCGCCAGACGTCGCGGGTCGCGGAACGGCAGGACGAGGAGGCGGTGGGTCACGGCGGTCGCGGGGATAGCCGTCAGGACCGTGGTGCTCGGCGCGGCGAGAGCCGCGAGACGCTCGGCGAGTTCCGCGGCGCCGTCGTACGGGATGCGCTCGACGCCGGTCAGCCGCACGGTGCCGAAGGCGCGCTCCCCGCGCGCGACGCGGATCTCGTGTTCGCCGAGCTCGAGGCCGAGGAGTCGCATCGTCTACCGTGCCGTGGGGAGTGTCGCCGCGGTGCGGAGCTCCTCCACGCCGTTCATTCCGTCGTCGACGCCGATCCCGATCTCCACCCCCTGTGGCAGCGTGCCCGGCCGCCAGTCGGCGCGCCACTCGGTGCCGTCGAAGCAGCGGACGCGGAAGTCGCGGATGCTTCCGAGCACGGGCAGACCGGCGAGATAGGTCGAATCCGGGGCTACGGGGGGCGCGGGGGAGAACGTCTCCCGCCGGAGAAGCGTGCCGGTGCCGGGACGGCTCGGATCTGGCTCGACGCGGTAGGTGACGACGTGCGCCGCCCCCCCGCCTCGCGCGTACGTCGTGAAGCTGAGTATGGTCCAGGGGTGTGCAGGACCGACGGCCGGCTCCACCGTGAAGCGCTGGCGCGGATCGTCGGCGACCGGGGCCGCCTCGAGCTCGGTGGTCAAGCGGAGGAGGATGGAGCGCCCCGCCGCCGCGCGCTCCGCCACCGCGCTGGCCCGCGCGCGTGCCCCCGCGGCCCGCACGACGGTCCCTTCGAGCGCCGCGAGCACGAGCGCCGTGAGCGCGAGGGCGACGAGCGTCTCGAGCAGCGTCACCCCGCGCCGCCTCATCGAACCACCACGGCGCGCCCGCTCGCCGCCGGCACGACGATGCTCACCGTCCCCCCGCGGTCGTCGGCGAGGTCGAGACGCGCCGGAAGCCCGTCCCCCGAAGGCGGCAGCTCCAGCGCCACGACCCCGCGCTGGACGACCGGGGCGCCGCCCACCGCGACCGCGCGGAAGCGCGCCGGCGCGGCGAGCACCTGAGGGCGATCGAGCGGCCCGGGGTCGGAGACGACCTCCGTCGCCACCTGCCCGGGTCGCCCGAGCATCCACCGCTCCGCGTCGAGGTCGAGCACGAGCCGCAAGGCCACCCCGGTCAGCACGGCTCGCTCGCGCCCGAAGTTGATCGTATCCGCAAGCCGCCGCCCATCCGTCTCCAACCGAAGTTCCCGCGCGTCCCGCAGCCTCGGCAACACGATCGTCGCCGCCAGCCCAATCACCGCAAGCGTGACCAACACCTCGAGGAGGGTAAACGCAGCTGGGATCCGCGACGTCTGCCGAGCGCGGCTTCGCCGCGCTCGGCACGCCCCGAGCACGCGAAGCGTGCGAGCAATCACAAGGGAGCCGCGAGCGGCAGCGAGCGGCGACGGGGGTCCGGGGGCAGCGGAGGAGCGGAGGCCGCGAAGCGGCCGAGCACCGGACGGGCCCCCGGTATCAACGGTATCAATCCACAACATCGGCAAACTTGCCCTCGCCTCCCTCGACCCCGTCGGCGCCGAGGGACTTGAGCGTGAAATGGCTGCCGTCGCAGACGTAGACGTAGGGATTGCCCCACGGATCGACCGGGGTGCGCTCGAGGTAACCGTTGGGGTTCCAGGTGCGCGGCACCGGCGGCGTCGTCGGCCTCTGGACGAGCGCCTCGAGGCCCTGCTGGGTGGTGGGATAGGCGCCGGTGTCGAGGCGGTAGAGATTGAGCGCCTGCTCGATTGCCTTCATGTCGGCGATCGCCTTGGTGTGCCGCGCCTCGTCGGTCCGGCCCATGATCCGCGGGGCGACGAGGGTCGCGAGCAGGCCGAGGATGAAGACCACGACCATGATCTCGAGCAGGGTGAATCCCGCGCGCGGTTTCATCGCACGAGCGCGTTCAGCTCGAAGAGGGGCAGCAGGATGGCTGCCACGAGGATGAGGACGACGCCGCCCATGGCGAGGATGAGCGCTGGCTCGACGAGGGCGACGAGGGCGGCGAGCGCACCCGCGACCTCGCCCTCGTGCGCGGCCGCGGCCCGCTCGAGGGTGCCGGCGAGCGACCCGCCCCGTTCACCCACGGCCGCCAGGCGGACGAGCAGCGGCGGGAAGGCGCCGCTTGCCGCGAGCGCGGCGGCGAGCGGCTGGCCCTGGCGGACGGCCTCGCGGGCGCGCGCGGCGGCAGCGGCGAGGGTCCGGTTCCCCATCACCGGGACGGCGATGCCGAGCGCGGCCTCGAGCGGCACACCGCC
>VBLA01000131.1:0-2823 GCA_005879245.1 Deltaproteobacteria bacterium | reverse complement strand
GAGCGGTAGCACGGCCCACCAGCTGACGGCGACGAGGTGAGTCACCGCGACGAGGGCGCGGGTCGCGAGCGGGAGCCGCGCGCCGCTCTCCGCGAAGAGATGCGTCACCTGCGGCACCACCCAGGTGAGGAGGAAGGCGAGGACGGCCACGGTCGCGAGCACCATGACCGCCGGGTAGGTGAGCGCCGCACGCAGCCGCGCCCGAGTTGCGGCCGTCGCCTCGGCATGGTCCGCGAGCCGCAGCAGCACGGCGGGCAGCGCGCCGCTCGCCTCGCCGGCCCGCACGACGTCGCAGAAGAGGGGCGCGAACACGGCGGGACTCGCGCCGAGCGCGTCGGCCAGCGGCACGCCCTCGCGGAGCCGCGCGTGCGCATGTGTGAACGCATTCGCCAGCGCCGGCTGCTCGGTCTCTTCGCCCACCGCCGCGAGCGCCTCGGTGACCGGCACCCCGGCCGCGACGAGGGTGGCGAGGGCGCGCGTCGCGCCCGCGAGCTCTGCTGCCGCGACTCCCCGCCGTGCGGCGCGGCGGGTGGCCCGTTCCTCGGCCAGCTCGGTCGGGAAGACACCCCGGTTCCGGAGCGCCTGCCAGGCGGCGCGCGCGCTCTCGGCGTCGATGACGCCGCGCCGGCCGTGGCCGGCCGCGGTGAGCGCCCGGTATGCGAAGACGGGCATCAGCCCTCGTCCTGCGTTGCGCGGAGCACCTCGGCCAGCGTCGTGACGCCTTCGCACACCTTGGCCAGCCCATCATCGCGGAGCGTTGCCATGCCGTCCGCCGTCGCGCGACGACGAACGGCGGCCGCATCGGCGCGCGCCATGATGAGGGTGCGGATCTGGTCGTTGACGACGAGGAGCTCATGGATCGCTGTCCGGCCGCGGTAGCCTGTGCCGCGGCAGTCGTTGCACCCGGGGCCCGCGTGCCGGAGCATGGCGGGCGTGGCGGCGCCGAGCGCCGCGCGCTCCTCGGCGCCGGGCGGTCCCTCCCGCCCACACGCTGGGCAGACCCGCCGGACGAGCCGCTGGGCCAGCACCGCGAGGAGCGAAGAGGAGATGAGGAAGGGCTCGACCGCCATGTCGAGGAGGCGCGTGAGCGCACCGGGAGCGTCGTTGGTGTGGAGCGTCGAGAAGACGAGGTGCCCGGTGAGCGCGGCCTGGAGCGCGATCTCGACCGTCTCGCGGTCGCGGATCTCGCCGAGCAGGATGACGTCCGGGTCCTGGCGGAGCACGGCGCGCAGACCGCTCGCAAAGGTCAGGTCGATGCGCGGGTTCACCTGGATCTGGCCGATGCCGCGGAGCTGATACTCGACCGGGTCCTCGATCGTCATGATGTTGCGCTCGCCCGTTCGCAGCCGCTGGAGGGCGGCATAGAGGGTCGTCGTCTTGCCGCTCCCGGTCGGGCCGGTGACGAGGATGATCCCGTGGCTCTGGGCGAGGAGGCGGTCGAGGACGGCGGCGGCCGCGGGCGCGAGACCGAGCTCGGGGAGATCGAGGAGGGCCGCAGCCCGGTCGAGCAGCCGGAGCACGACGCGCTCGCCGAAGCCGGTCGGCACGAGCGAGACCCGGACGTCGATGTCCCGCCCGGCGACGCGGAGCCGGATGCGACCGTCCTGCGGGAGGCGACGCTCGGCGATGTCGAGCCCCGCCATGATCTTCACCCGCGCGGCCAGGGTTGCGTGCACGCGGGCGGGCGGGGCGAGGACGTCGTGGAGGATGCCGTCGATGCGGAATCGCACGGCGGTCGTGCGCTCGAAGGGTTCGAGGTGGATGTCGCTCGCGCCGGCCTTCACCGCCTCGAAGAGGAGCGCGTTCACCAGCCGGATGACGGGGGCCTCGTCGCCCGCTTCGAGGAGGTCGAGAGATCCATCGGAGGGCGCATGCAGGGGATCGGCGCCTTCGGGAAGCTCGAGGACGACGCCGGCCCCCGCCATCGCCTCCATCGCGTCGCTTGCCGATGAGGCAGCCGCATCGTAGGCGCGCGTGATCGCGTCGCGCAGCGCCGGAGCCGGGACGACCAGCGGGCGGAGGCGCGCCCCGAAGAGAAAGCGGAGGTCGTCGAGCGGGGCGAGGGCGGCCGGGTTGGCGACGGCGACGGCGAGCCGGTCGTCCTCCCGCGCGAGCGGCAGCACGAGGTGGCGCCGCGCGTAGGGCATCGGGAGTCCGGCGAGGAGCTCGCGCGCCGGCAACACCGGCGGCGCGGGTGCGAAGGGGAGACCGGCGGCGCTCGCGAGCGCGCGCGCGAAGGCCGCGCCTTCCACGAGCCCGGCCTCGGCCAGCGCCTCGCCGAACGTCTGGCCGTCGCGCTGGCGGACGCGATCGAGCGCCTCGGACGGGATGCCGAGGGCGGCCGCCGCTTCCTGGTCGAGGGTCACGGGCCCGTTCCGGTGTCGCTCTTGCGACCTGGTGCTCTCCACCCCGGGCCCGTGAGAGTCGGCTGGTGGCGGAGCCCGCGGGGCATCCCCGCCCGCATTCGCTCGCGCTCGCGCAGCGAGTTCTCTGCCATCTGCTCGTCGGTGGCGATGATGTGCGGCGTCAAGAAAACGAGCAGGTTCGTCTTCATGCGCCGGTCCTCGTTGTGTCGGAAGAGCGCGCCCAGCACCGGGATCCGACTGAAGTAGGGCACCGCCGTCTCCGTGCCCCGGACCGTGTCGGAGAGGAGCCCGCCGATGACGACCGTCTGGCCGTCGTGGGCCGCGACCTCCGTGCTCGCCGAGCGAATGGTCGTCGTGGGGCCGACCTGGTTCGGATCGCCGGCGTCGAGCGTGGGCACGATGTCGGAGACCTCCTCGAAGAGGTTGAGGCGCACGAAATCGTCCGCGGTGATCTGCG
>VBLA01000130.1 GCA_005879245.1 Deltaproteobacteria bacterium | reverse complement strand
CTTGCGCAACCAGCTGCCGTCCTCGCGCAGCGTGATGTCGTACCAATCGGCACCGGCGGGGTCGGCCGGGTCGTAACGGATGACGGAGGCGGTCGCGAGGGCGCCCGCTGGCACGGGGCGCCCGCCGATGTTGACGAGCGGGTTCACCACCACCTCGAGCCGTCGCTCGAGAAACTTGAGCACGAGGCGCGCGCCGTCCGGTACCTCGATGCCGCCGAGATTCTTCGCGTTGAGCATCCGCTCGACGGCGAGCAACGGCCGGCCGATCTCCTTGTTGATTGCCCCCGCCATCGTCTCCACGGAGCGGAAGAGCGTCCGGACGTGCTGGGCGCGCAGGGCGAAGCGTTCCTTCTCCCGGTTGGTGTTCCGTCCAGGGCGCGGCGGGGAGCCGGCGCGGTAGACCGCCCGCTCGGCCACCTCCTTCACCCATTCCCGGAGCGCGTCCTGGCGGGGGTCTGCGCGGACCCTCTCACTGCGCGGCGCCTCGGCCACCACTCCTCACAGTACGAGAGCATGCCGCGCGGTGTCAAGGCGAGGGACTGGGCAAGCCGACCAGGGTCCGGGGCGCCGCAGGGGGGTCGTTCAGGGGCGGAGCGTGTCGATCAGGCTCGCCTTCAGGTGCTTGAGGAGCACTTCCGGACGCTCGTCGGTCTCGCGGCCGGTGTTCATGAAGCCCTGCACGAGGATGCCGTAGAGGGCGCTCATGATGAGCCCGGCCTCGAGCCCCGGGGCGATGGTCGAGCGGAAGATGCCCTTCTGGCGGCCGCTGTCGAGGATGTCGGCGAGGAGGTTCCGGTACATGCGCTGGAGCTCGTTCATGTGCCCGACGAGATCGTCCGGGTGCTGCTCCTCGCGCAGGATGAGACTCAGGAAGAACTTGACCGAGTACAGGTTCTCGGAGACGAAACGGTAGTAGCGGTCGATCAGTAGCTTGATCTGATCGAGCTCGGAGAGGCCTTCCAGCTCGTCGAGCACGTTGATGATGTAGGGCTCGAGCGTCCGCTGAACGGCGCTCCGGAAGAGCTTCTCCTTGTTCTCGAAGTGCCAGAAGATGAGGGCCTTCGAGACCTGGGCCTCCTTCGCGACCGTCGAGAGCGACGTGCTCGTGTATCCGTGGGTGGAGAAGAGACGCGTCGCCGTCTCGAGGATCTTCTCTCGGGTCTCCACGGGCGCAGCCACCCTGCCCGAGCCACCCGGATCTGTCAATTTTCCGCCGCTCGCCTTCACGTCCAGCCCGTTGGCGCCGTCGTTCGTTCGCGCAGCGCCGGGCCGAGGATCATGCCGGTCACGAACCCCCCGACGTGTGCCCAGAAGGCCACCCCGCCCATGCCCGAGCGGTCGCCGAGGGTCGCCACCCCCGAGAGGACCTGCCAGATGAACCAGATCAAGAGAAAGTACACCGCCGGAAGCTCGACCACCTGCAGGAAGAAAAAGATCGGCACCAGGGTGACCACGCGAGAGGTCGGAAAGAAGAGGAAGTAGGCCCCCGAGACGCCCGCTATCGCCCCACTCGCGCCGACCATCGGCAGGCCCGAGTGCGGGCTCGTCCAGGCCTGGGCCGCCCCGGCCGCCATCCCGCAGAGGAGATAGAACACGAGGTAGCGGACGTGGCCGAGACGGTCCTCGACGTTGTCCCCGAAGATGTAGAGGTAGAGCATGTTCCCGAGCAGATGGAGCCAGCCCCCGTGCAGGAACGTGCTGGTCACCAGGCTCGTCAAGGCGAAGTCGCGCGGCACGAGACCGTAGGTGTAGAGGAAGGAATCGAATCGGCGGCCGAGCGATAGCTCGTAGAAGAACACCAGCACGTTGGCCGCGATGATCGCAAGGTTGACGACCGGCGTGCGCCGCGAGGGGATGGTGTCGCGCAGCGGGATCATCGGAGACGCCCATAGATGCACGCCCTGCCCGCACGCGACAACCTGCCGGGCGCGTCGGTACGTTGACGGTGGTTCCGCACCACAGTAAGAATCGCGCCCGTGCTGCAGCACACCGTGCGCGCGAGCCGCATCGCCGTCGGAGTGGGGCTCCTCATCGTGGGAGGGATCCTCTCGCTGCCGCTCGTCCCCGGGCCGGGCTTGCTCGTGATGTTTGGCGGACTCACCGTGCTGAGCGGCGAGTTCGAGTGGGCTCGACGCCTGCGCGAGCGGATGCGGCACACCTTCCACCGCATGACTGGGAGAGCGCCTCATGGCGGATGACGACAAGGATCGTCTGGGCGAGAAGCTCCGCCGGAAGGAGAAGGCGGAGGAGGACCGGTTCTTCGCCGAGCGCGACCAGGAGCTCCTCGAGCGACTCCGCCGGCAGAAGAGCGCGGGGCAGCCCGAGGAGCCGGGAGCGTCGCCCCGCATGCGATGTCCCAGGTGCGGCGCCGAGCTCGTGACGGTGCCGCATCACGGGACGACGGGAGCCGAATGTCCGGCCGGACACGGGAGGTGGCTCGACCACGCCGATCTCGAGGCGCTGGCGGCCAGGGAACGCGACTCCTGGCTCGGGCGCTTCTTCCACCGCCCGCGACGGTAACGGGCAGTGTTCACCGGTATCATCCAGACGATCGGCCGGCTCGAGGAGCGCCGGCCGAGTGGAAGCGGCGCGCGGCTGACGATCGCCACGCCGCGGCGGCTCCGGGAGCTGCTGGTGGGGGAGAGCGTTTCGGTGAACGGCGCCTGCCTCACGGTGACCCGTCTGGCGGGGAAGCGCTTCACGGTCGACGTCTCCCCCGAGACGCTCCGACGGACGACGCTCGGTCGACTCGCTGCCGGGACCCGGGTCAACCTCGAGCGCGCCCTCCGGCTCGGTGACCGCATGGGCGGTCACCTCGTGCAGGGCCACGTCGACGGGGTCGGGAAGTTGGCGGCGATACGCGCCGAGGGCGACTGGCGCGCGTACCGGTTTCGTGCACCGGCCCAGCTCGCCCCCTATCTCGTCAAGAAGGGTTCCATCGCCGTCGATGGCGTGAGCCTCACGGTGGCCGCGTGTCGAGACGCGCGCTTCACGGTCGCCCTCATCCCGCACAGCCTCGCCGAGACGACCCTGGGCGAGCGGCGGCCGGGCGACCGCGTGAACCTCGAAGCCGACGTATTGCTGAAACAGGTCGCTGCTCTGCTGCGCGCCTCGCCCCCCACCGGTCGAGAGACCCGGCTGCGCGGAACGGGAGAAGGCGGAGCGCGCGTGCCCCGGCGCTAGACGCGCTCGGGTCGCGGGGCTGCCCATCCGTCGTCTGGGAGCCGAAGCGCTCCCACAAGTGCGTGCACGATCGCTCCCACGACGGCGTCGCGGGAGACCTGACCGCAAGCTCGTGTGAAGTTGAGGCCGAGACCCCCAAAATTCTTCCTCATCTCACGTCACGCTGGCTTGCTGCGCGTCCTGACCTGCGAGAGATTCGCTTTGTTCAGACATTACTACGGAAGCAGGTTGTGTAATGGGAAAAGGCGATCGAGGAGCAAGTCTGCACTCCGTCCTGATCCTCACGGGCGGCTCGCTCGTGCTCTGGTGGGCTCTACTTGCCAAGGGGGCGCTCGCCCTCTTCGCCGAGCTGTCGCGCCTCTGGCACTAGCATCCTCCGGCTTTGGACTACGTACCAAGTACAGCTGGTCGTACAGGGGGGTCCTCCTTCCGCGATCGGTTACCGAGCGCGTCGAGCGCGCACGGGCGAGCGCTCTCCTGTCATGACGGCCGGCGATGGAACGCACGCGTGGTGGCCCGCCGCTTCCGCCGCGCCTTCCATACTTCGCGACCGAGCGTCCGCCACGGGAGGCGGGCATAATGCAGCAGCGCCGTCGTACTCTTGACCACACCACCTACGCCGGCGCGTGCTCCGCGCCCGGCGCTCGCTCTCACTCGGATCTCGCGCTCCCAGAGCCCCTCGTCGACGACGAGGCGTCCTCGATGCACCGTTGCGCCAAGGACGTCCGCTACCGATCGATCCGACCCGGCGTCGAGGTCGGCGTCACCTGGGTCGGCATCGCGGTGACCGTCCTGGCGGCGCTCTTCGTCTGCGGACATGCCGCCGGCGCGATGCATCGCGCGTTCGCGGCGGGCGCATATCTCTCGCTCGCCCTCGAGTCGGTGCTGCTCGGCGTCATCCTCTTCCTCATTTACGGCAGCTTCGTCCACCAATTCTCACGCAAAGGCTACTTCGCGCGGCTCCGTCGGCACCAACCGCCGCGCCTGACCGACGTCTGGGAGCGACTAGAAAACAGCGCCCCGCCGGCGACGATCCTCGTCCCGTCGTACAAGGAAGAAGCGCGGGTCGTCCGGGCGGCGTTGCTGTCCGCGGCGCTCCAGCATTATCCGAACCGACACGTGGTGCTGTTGATCGACGATCCTCCGTTCCCGACGACGGACGACGACCGGCACAAGCTCGCCGAGGCCCGGGCGCTTCCCGGCCGCATCATGGAGCTGTTGGCGCCGGCGCGTCGGCGATTCGCCGCCGCGCTGGCAGACGCCGAGTCGCGACTCTCCGGGCGACCCGTTCGGGGCAGGCGCGAGGCCGCGACGCTGGCTCTGCTCTACGAGGACGCGGCGTCCTGGTTCGATCATCAGGCGAAGGAGTACCCCGTCGCCGATCGAGCCGACGCGCTCTTCGTGCAGTCGACGTTCCGAGACCGCGCGCGGTACCTTCGCACCCGCGCTAACGCGTGCAAGCAGCGCGCGCGTTCGGACGGCGGGCTGCCGAACGCGAGCCTCCTGCGCGGCTACCGCGAGGTGGCGAGCGTCTTCGACGTCGAGGTGACGAGCTTCGAACGCAAGCGGTACGAAAATCTCCCGCACGCCCCGAACAAGGCGATGAACCTCAACAGCTACATCGCCGTGGCGGGAACGCGCGTCCGGGAGGTCCGCCGGGACGGGAAGCTGTTACTCGACGCCGACCCTCACGGCGAGAATATCCCCGACCCGCGGTACTTCGTCACGCTCGACGCGGACAGCCTGCTCGCGCCCGACTACGTGCTCCGGCTGATCGACGTGATGGAGGACCCACGCGCTGAGCGTATCGGAGTGATTCAGACTCCTTACAGCGCCTTCCCGTCGTCATCCGGTCTTCTCGAGCACGTCGCGGGCGCGACCACCGACATTCAACACATCATCCACCAGGGCTTCACCGCGCATGATGCGACGTACTGGGTCGGCGCGAACGCCGTGCTGCGCACCGCGGCGCTCCGCGACATCGCCGTCGTGGCCGAAGAACGAGGGTTCCCCGTCATCCGCTACATCCAGGAGCGGACGGTGATCGAGGACACGGAGTCGAGTATCGATCTCCTTCTCCGCGACTGGACGCTCGTCAACTTCCCGGAGCGGCTCTCGTACAGCGCGACGCCGCCAGATTTCGGGTCATTGGTGATTCAGCGGCGGCGGTGGGCCAACGGCGGGCTCTTGATCGTACCGAAGCTCGTGTCGCACGTGTTCCGGCAGCTGCGGGATTCGACGCGTGCCAAGGGGCGGCTTGCCCTGGAGACGTTCCTGCGTCTTCACTACTTGGTCTCGCTGGCGGCGGCCAACATCGGCCTGCTGCTCGTGCTCTCGTTGCCATCACCGGACGGCTTCATCACGATGTGGCTTCCGCTGAGCGCTGCACCTTACTACCTGCTCTACGGTCGCGATCTTTTGCAGGCGGGGTACGGCTTGCGGGATCCGTTCAGGGTGTACGCCCTGAACCTGCTCCTCGTGCCGGTCCACATCGGCGGCGTGTTCAAGTCGATCGAGCAGATGTGGACGGGCAAGCGGATTCCGTTTCACCGAACGCCCAAGGTCCTCGACCGCACGGCCCCGCCGTTGCGCTACGCGATCGCCGAGCTGGCGCTCCTCCTCGTGATGGTTGCGCGCGGCTTGGTGCACCTCGTCCAGGGTCGGTGGCTGAACGCCGCCTTCGCGTTCCTCAACGGCGGCTTTCTGCTCTACGGGATCGTAGTTCTCATGGGGCTTTCGGACATTCGACTCGCCGTACGGGCCAGCGAGACGCTGCGGACGTTGCGCCGTCGGTCGCCAGACGGCGCCGTCGACGCCGATGCCGCATGAGCGCCGTCAGTGTGGTGGTCCGACATCGCGCGCGAGCAGAGCGGCGAGCTCCGCGTTGAGCCGCCCGTTCGGATGCAGGTCGCACGCGTGGTTGACCACCTCGTCGTCCGTGAGGCCGCGGTCCGTCGAGTAGTCGAGGACGGGAACACCGGCGGCCGCGAGCTCGGTCCGCATCAGCTCGAGAAGATGGTCCGTCTCGGGATTGCCGCGCGCCCAGGTGGGATGGAACACGACGTAAAGCTCGCCGTGAAACTGCGCGCGGTACTCCCGTCGAGCCTCCTCGAGGATCCGTGGCGTCAACTGCGCGTCTCGATCAACGAGTCGCAGCGGAAGGTTGACGTCGAGCACGCTCAGGAACCACGAGTGTGCCTTCAGCCAGGTGAGAGAGCGGTAGAGCCGTGTCGTGTAAGGCCGCCCCGTGTCGAACGAGCCGTGACGAACGAGCGTGTCGTCGCCGTCGATGGTGTAGTAGGGGGACGTATAGATCCAGAACGCGCGAGTATCGCCGATCGCTCGGCTGATGTGAACGGGAAGGAGAACATACAGCGCTACGCCGCGGTCCGAGACGATCTCGGCCGGGAGCGTGCGACTCTGCAATCTCGCTAGCATATGCTGCGGCCCATACCCGTGAACGCCATAGTTGTAGATGTTGTAGCCGGGGAGAGCCTCGGCACCGTGCGGCGTCCGAAAGTGTCCGTGCGATACGTGACGTCGTAGCAGACACCCCCGTCGGGCATGTGCTTGACCGCGTGGAGCGTGCGATTGCCCGCAAGCACGTACCCATACTCGGGCACTTGGTCGACCACCGCCGTCACGTCGCCCTCCCACAAGCGAAGGTCGGGACGCGCACGGCTGGCATACACCCACGACAGCACCTCCGCGACGGCCATCGAGAACGCGACCGCGCCGAGCGTAAGCTGGAAGTTAGCGAGGACTGCGGCGAAGCGTCCGCTCGCCCCGCTCATCGCAGCAAGATCGGGTGTCGCACCGCAACGGGAAGCTGGACGACGATCACCCGCGACATGCTGCGGCGGACGGCGATGCTGGCGTGCCTGGGCGTTCTGCTGGCGGGGGTTGGATGCGCGGTATCGACAAGCTCGAAGTCCGTTCCCGTGCTCCTGTACCACAGAATCTCCGCCGATCGAACCAAGGCCGACAACGAGTGGGTGCCTCTCGAAGCGTTCGAGGAGCAGATGCGCTATCTCGCGGAGCACGGCTACTCGACGCTGTCCGTCTCCGACGTCGTGCGGTTCGTGCGCGGGGCCGCTGCGCCGCGGAAGGCCGTCTGCATCACTTTCGACGACGGTTGGCGAAGTCAGCTGCTCGCCGTTCCGGTGCTCCGACGCCACGGCTTCAAGGCAACGTTTCTGCTCTTTCCCGAGCGCGGAATCGACGATCCCTATGGCGATTACCTTCGCTGGGCGGATGTGCAAGAGCTCGCGCGCGACGAGCGGTTCGAGGTCGGCGCACACACCATGACGCATCCCTGGGACCGACAAAGCAACCTTGTGACGTGGGCGAACGGATCCCTTCCCGGCCGCGGCATGCGGGAAGTGCGTCACGAGCTGGAGGACTCGAAACGGGTCCTGGAGCGAGCGCTCGACCGTCCAGTCACGGTCTTCGCATGGCCGATGGGTTGGTACAACGACACCCTGATCTCGCTCGCGCGGGAGGCAGGCTATCAGACGACCCTGACGACGGACCCCGGCGCGAACCGACGTGGCGACGATCCCTTCCGCATCAAGCGGATGTTCGTCGACGGCTCGTGCACGACGGCCCAGTTCGCAGAGCTGCTGCAGATTCAACGATATCCGGCATGCGCGTCGGGACAGACGCCGTCCACCCGCAACACGCCGTGACTCTCCCGTCTCACCACGCGCTTCGGTCGCCGTGGGGCGCCTGCACCGTGCCGCACAAACCGGTCGTTTTGTCTTACGGCGACGGGATGCGGGTCGCCGCCGTCGTCGCGGTCATTGGCGTGCACGCATCGGGCATCGGCGTCATGCGCTACGGTCGCCTCGACCCGTTGCACTGGTGGAGCGTCAACGCCGTCGATTCGCTCTGTCGTTGGGCGGTCCCGATCTTCATCATGCTGAGCGGGGCGCTCCTCCTCGACCCCGCTCGTGACGAGCCGGCGCCCACGTTCTACCGCAAGCGCATGGCGCGCGTCGGCATCCCGCTCCTCGTGTGGGCGTGGTTCTACTTCTTCTGGACCTGGGCCTTCTACGGCGAGCCCGTCGATCGCACTTTCGTCATCCGGGCGCTGCTCGACGGGTTGACGTACAACCACCTCTACTTTCTCTTTCTGATCCTCGGGCTCTACGCCGTCGCGCCTCTGCTTCGGATGTACGTCAGACGGGTCCGCCGCCCACAACAGTGGGCGGTAGCGGCGCTCGTTCTTGCGCTGGTGTCGTTCGGGATCCTGCAAAACGCGATCCCGATGAACGCGCTCACGAGGTTCGTCCCGTTCATCGGCTACTTTCTGGTGGGCATTCTGTTGCGCGACGTGCCGGCGACGACGCCGCTCCGCGCAGCGGCGCTGGTTGCTTTTCTTGCCGCCACGGCGTTCATCGCGATCGGCACCGGGCAGCGCTTCGCGAGCTGGGGTCCCGACGACTGGCGCTCGCTCGCCCTCTACGACACGCTCGGCGCGCCCGTGGTCATCCAGTCGATCGCGATGTTCATCCTGCTCCGCTCGTTCTTCGCGGCGCGCGCGGGCACTCACCCGCGCGAGTCCCGGTTGATCCGGCTGCTGGCGCCGCTCGTGTTCGGCATCTATCTCGTTCACCGGGCCGTCCACGATCTGCTCGCGGGCCTCATCGACCCGCTCCTGCCGGCGGCCGCGCTGCCGACCATCGTGCTCCAGATCGCCTCGACCTTCGTCGTGCCCGCCACGGTCGTGGCCCTGCTCCGGCGCGTGCCCTATCTCCGCCACATCGTCGGCTAAGGCGGCGCGCCCGCCGACTGCCCTCCGGGACCAGCGGTTCCTCGGCCAGCAGCATCATCGCGACGGGCGGCTCTCTGAGGCGCACGCCGTTCGACCGCGCGTGCATGTGGCTCCGTAAGCGCGACGAGAGGCGAGTCGGAGGTGGGCCGCCCGGCGTCTGAAGGCGGGTTACGTCAACTTCGCCGGGGTTCACCGCGAAGGCGCGTGCGGCGCTCGCGCATCGGGTAGCACGCCGGAGGAGCTCGAGGCGAGCATCGGAAGTGTCGCGGCGCTGGTGGTCTCGGTCACCGAGGAGATCGGGCGTCCTCCGCGATCCGCTAGCTCAGGCGAGCGAGATAGGGCAGGAGGGTCGCGGCAAGGTCGACTTCCGAGCCGAGTTGCTTGCCGATACCTGAGAGCAGGCCGAGCACGCGTCCCACGAGCAGCACGTCCCCGGGCATCTCGACGAGCGGATCGGCGCGCATGACGCGTGGCATTTCCGCACCGAAGCGCGCCAGCATCTCGGGGTCCGCATAGGACCGTCCGTTCCGGACGGCCCAGCCGAGGAATGCCTCGCCCAGCCAGGCGAGGCTCTCGTCGGAATCCTCGCGTGTACGAAATCCGAGCGCGCGAAAAGCGGCCGCGATCGCAACCCGGTCGCCGTGCACGATGGCCGCCGTGAGACGACCGATCCCCTGGCGGATGGTGGGGGGAAAGTCCTTGGCGAGTCCGAAGTCGAGCAGCACGAGGCGGGGTCCGGGCTGGACCAGGATGTTGCCGGGATGCGGGTCGGCATGAAAGAACCCGTGCACCAGGATCATCTCGCAGAAGACGTCGATCAGGATCCGCGCGACGCTCCGCGGATCGATTCCGAGAGCACGAAGCGCCGTGACGTCCGTCACGCGCACCCCTGGCGTGTACTCGAGCACCAGCACGCGCCGCGTGCTCACCTCCCGCACGACCGCGGGAACGATCACGTCGGACCGGGCGCGGAGCTGATGCGCCATCCGCTCGGCGCTGTCCGCCTCGTGGACGAAGTCGAGCTCGAGCGGCACGTACTTCTCGACCTCGGCGATCAGAACCCGGAAGTCGAAGTCCGGCTCGAGCCAGCCGAGCAGGCGGACGAGGACGGAGAAGTTCTTGAGATCGATCGCCACCAAGTCGGCGATCTCCGGGTACTGGATCTTGACCGCGACCTCGCGCCCGTCGCGCAGCCGTCCGCGATGGACCTGAGCCAGCGAGGCGGAGGCGAGCGGCACCGGATCGAGTTCCGCGAACACCTCGCGGAGCGGCCGCCCCAGTTCGGCGCGGAGAAGCGGGGCGAGCCTGGCGAGGGGCCGTGGCGGCACCCGGTCCTGCAGGCGGGAGAGGACCTCGACGTACTCCGCGGGCAGGACGTCGGCGCGCGAGCCGAGGAACTGGCACACCTTGATCGGCAAGCCCTCGAGGCGCGTGGCGAGGGCGAAGGCAGCCTCCGCACACCAGCGATGATGGCGTGCGTAGCGGCTCTGCTGGTCAGCCCCGTCCCTGTGCTGGATCAGCTTGTAGCCGGCGTAGACGCGCGCGACGAGCGCCGCCATGGCCGTAAAACGCCGCGCCCCGACGAGCACCGTCGGATTGTGCGGAGCGCGGCGCCGCGACGCAACGCCTTGCATTCCGTGGCGCCGCCCGGCAAGCTCCGCCGCCGATGGGTGAGGGGGGCCCGATCCGCGAGGGCGACCGGGTCGTCAATCTCCAGGTGCCCGCTGTCTTCACCGTGATCCGGCGACGCGGCCACTTCCTCGACCTCGAGAGCGAGCGCGGCGGGCTCCGCATGACCGTGCACGAGGTCGCCGTCCGCCGCCTCGACGGCCCGCCCCCCGTGCCGAAGGACGTCTAGGGTCCCCGCACGGGTCCGGGGGCGGGAGGAAGTCGGGCATGTCCTGGCTTGGGCGCATCGACCAGCGCGCGGGGCGCTTCTCGAGGAACGCCCTCACACCTTCGGCGGCGTCGGGCTGCCTGCCCGTCCACCAGAACGCGCGCGCGTCGAGATCGTCGGCGCGGGCGAGGTCGATCTCGCGCTGCATTCCCCAGAGGAGCCACTTGGTGATCGCCACCGACACCGGCGCCGTGTCACGGGCGATCTCGGTCGCCAGTGCGCGCGCCGTCGAGAGGAGCTCCGGATCGGGCACGACGCGGCTCACGAGACCGAACTCGAGGGCCTCGCGCGCGCTCAGCAGGCGACCCGTCAGCAGGAGATCCGCCGCGCGCGCCATCCCGACGAGGCGCGGGAGCGTCCAGGTGCTGAGCGCCTCGGGAACCACCCCTCGTCGCACGAAGACGAAGCCGATCTTCGCGCTCTCTCCCGCGATCCGGATGTCCCACTGCAGGGGAAGCGTCGCACCCACACCGACTGCCGGGCCGTTGATCGCCGCGATGATCGGCTTCCGCACGTCCCACGGGGCAATCGAACGCGGCGGCTTGGCCCAGGGCCGATCGGCGGGCGGCGCAGGCCGCTGATACTCGGCCGCAGCTTCGCGGTCGAAGCTCCCGCCGCCGCGAGCGAGGTCCGCACCGGCGCAGAAGCCGCGCCCGGCGCCGGTCACGATGATGGCGCGAACCTCGTCGTCCGCATCGCAGGCCGCGAAGGCGTCGTGCAGCTCGCGACCCATGTTCGGCGTGTACGCATTCAGCTGCGCCGGACGGTTGAGCGTGACGGTAGCGACGCTGTCAGCGACGTCGAGCAGAATCTCGCTATAGGCCATGGTGCCGCACCCTACGCCCGCCGTCGCCGGGCGAGCAACCCGCGGGGCAGTTCGCGGAGGCGGGGGCGACGTCGCAGCGCCTGTGAGGCGCCGACGATCCGCCGGGCCAAGGTGGCGACGCCTCATTCGGCGCCGAACCGAAGCGGAGACGTCGCCCCCGCCTCCGCGACGGACGTCACGTCGTGCGTCTATCCGCGCAGTGCAGCCTCGAGATGCGGCAGCAGCGCCGCGTAGTCTGCGACGATGCCGAGGTCCGCCATCCTGAAGATTGGC
>VBLA01000031.1 GCA_005879245.1 Deltaproteobacteria bacterium | reverse complement strand
GACGGTCCCACCGATCGCTCCCGCTCCGACGCACCAGACCCGCATCTTCCTCGCTCAGTGGGGTCCGATGCCGCGCGTCTCCGCCTCGTCGGGAGAGAGCCAGTAGAGGCCGCCGCCGCGGTCGCACGTGATGACGCCCGGCGGTGCTGAGGCGCCGGGTCCGCAGACGACCTCGAGCTCGGTGGCGGCCAGCGCGGCCCATGTAGCGAACGCCTCCATGGGCGTGGGCGCGGGACGGGGATCGCGGAGCGGGCCGGCGGCCACTGCCACGAGCGCCTCCTCGTAGCGCTCGTAGGGCTTCCAGCCCGGCACGGTGCGCTCGCCCTCCGGCCCCCGGAAGATCACCGTCGGGAATACGTACCGCCTGTGGCCCTCGCTCTCCTTGGCCCGACCGGAGCTCTCGCCGTCCTCCTCCAGGGAGAGGGCGTAGGCGTTCGGTGCGCGGGCCTCCTCCCAGTCGGCGCGGAACGCGTCGCGGACGCGTGGCGAGGACGAGTCGACGCCGAGACGCTCGAGATCGAGGGCGGGCACGCCGCGGAGAGCCGTGCGGATCCGCTCCGGCGTATCGGGGGGCTCGCCGAACACGAACGTCGCCTCGCGCAGCCGGCGGAGCACGCGCTCCGCGACGTCCGCACCTTGCAGCTCGGCCGCTTTGGCGGCGAGGCAGGCGGGCTCGGTAGAGCGGTACATCCACGACAGCCCGGCGGGGTAGGGCATGCCCGTCGTCGCCGCGACGTGCGCCCAGTAGCGCGAGAAACCGGGCGCCGCCTGCACGGCGTCGAAGCCGTCGAGGTAGTTCCGCATATCGCCGATCAGGCCGCCCAGCACGCGCCGCCAGCGGAGGCGGTCGCCGAAGCGCCAGCGAAGCAGCCGGAGCTTGGGCTCGGACCCCCAGGCCCACGAGCAGCCGGGATCCGTGTACTCGACGACCTCGATGGGCTCCGGCGCGCGGGGCACGACGGCACATCGTAGCGGCGCGGCGCTGGTTGTCGAGTCCGCTGTGGTGAGCATAGAAGGCGACATGCAGATCGCCCCATTCCGCGTCGCCGTTCCCGATACCGTCCTGACGGACCTCCGCGAGCGTCTCGCGCGGACGCGCCTGCCGGACGAGATCCCGGGCTCCGCGTGGACCTATGGCACGAGCCTCGCCTACCTGCACGACCTCGTCGCTTACTGGCGAGAGCGCTACGACTGGCGAGCCGCGGAAGCCCGCCTCAACCGCTTCCATCACTTCCGCGCCACGGTCGGCGACCTCGGCATCCATTTCATCCACGAGCGCGGCGTCGGGCCCGCGCCGCTCCCGCTCGTCATCACGCACGGCTGGCCGGGCTCGGTCGCGGAGTTCGCGGAGATCATCGGGCCGCTCACCAATCCGGCAGCCCATGGCGGTGACGCGGCCGACGCCTTCGACGTCGTCTGCCCATCGATGCCGGGCTACGGCTTCTCCGATCACCCGACGGCGCCCGGCATGGAGCCCGAGCGGATCGCGGCGCTGTGGGTCGAGCTGATGGGCGGGCTCGGGTACCGCCGCTTCGGCGCGCAGGGCGGCGACTGGGGCGCGATGGTCACCACCTACCTCGGGGCGCGGCACGCCGCGCAGGTGCTCGGGATTCACCTGAACATGGTGCTCGCGCTGCCTGACGACCCGAAGAATCCGAATCTCGAGGGCGTGACCCAGGACGAGCTCGTCGACCTGATGCACGCGCAGCAGTTCCTCAAGGAGGAGACCGGCTACCAGCGCATCCAGGGCACGAAACCCCAGACCCTCGCCTACGCGCTCAACGACTCGCCCGCGGGGCTCGCCGCCTGGATCGTCGAGAAGTTCCGCACCTGGAGCGATTGCGACGGCGAGATCGAGCGGCGCTTCACGAAGGATCAGCTCCTCACCAACGTGATGCTCTACTGGGTGACCGAGACCGCGAACTCCTCGTGCCGCCTCTACTACGAGACGATCCACGCCGATAAATTCCCGCCGACCGGCGTCCGGGTGGAGGTCCCGACGGGTTGCGCGATCTTCCCGAAGGAGCTCATCAAGCCGCCGCGTGTGTGGGCGGAACGGATGTTCAACGTCCAGCGCTGGACCCGCATGTCGGCGGGCGGGCACTTCGCGGCGATGGAGGAGCCGCGGGCGCTGGTCGACGACATCCGGGCGTTCTTCCGCCCGCTGCGTGGTTGAGAGGGCGAGCGCTCACTCCTCCCGCCGCGCCACCAGGTGCGACACGCGCGGCTCGCCGCCCTCGATGAGTGCGTAGACCCGGTCGCGGAGGAGTCGATCGCTCACCGTCACCCGCTCGTGCTGGCGGAGGTGCTCGACCCACGACTCGACCAGGAACGTCTCGAGCCATCGCCACGCGTCGGCGGTATCCTGGAAGAGCCCCCAGCGGATGGCGCCGTCGCGGCGGCGCGTGCGCTCCAGGTCCTCCATCGCCTCAATGAACGGGTCGGCCCGCGCGGGGTCGACGCGGTACTCGACGGTGACGAGCACGGGGCCCTGGTCGAGATCGACGTCGCCCTGGACGACCGGCTGGCCCATGTGATCGGACGGGCTGAGATCGAGGCCGTGGGCGTCCAGGCGAAAGCGCGGGGCCACGACGAGACTCGCCGCGAGCGCCCCCGCTGCGGCGAGAAGGGCGGTGTCGAGCCCGGTGTGCGTCGCGACCACGCCCCACACGAGTGCGCCCGCCGCCATGCTCCCCTGGATCACGAGCAGGCCGACCGCCAGCGCTCGCGCGCGCACCCACGCCGGGACACTCTCCTGCGCCGCCACCGTGAGGCTCGACATCATCGTCATCCACGCCGTTCCGCCGGCGAAGGTGAGCGCAATCGCGGGCCGGAGGCCGTGTACGAGCGCGAGGCCGCCGCTCGTGACCGCGAAGAGAAGCGTCGCCGCCACGAGGAGCCGCTCCAGCGACACGCGCCCGCGGAGCCGTGGCAGCGCGAGGGCGCCGGCGATCGCGCCGACGCCGAGGCCGCCGAGCACGAGGCCGTAGCCGGTGGCGTCGAGGCCGAGCTGGGTGCGGGCGACGAGCGGGAGGAGCGCCCACACGGCGCTCGCCGAGAGCACGAAGGCGGCGTTCCGCACGAGCACGGCATGGTAGCCGGTCGCGTGTCGCACGTAGCGCGCGCCGGCGCGCATCGCGCCGATCACGCGCTCGGGCGGAAGCTGGGTCGGCTTGCGCTCGCGTCGCCAGCTCGCGAGCACGACCAGCACGCCGAGAAACGAGGCGGCGTTCAGGAGGAACACCGGGCCCGCTCCGGCGGCGCCGACGAGCAGGCCGCCCATCGCCGGCCCGACGGCACGCGCGACGTTGACGGAGATGCCGCCGAGCGCGACCGCCGCCGGCAGCTCGGCGCGGGGCACCAGGTCCGGCGTCGTGGCTTGCCACGCTGGAGCGTTCATCGCCGCGCCGATCCCGATCGCGAGCGTGAGCGCGAGGAGCCGCGGCGGCGTGATGGTGCCCGCCAGCGCAAGCACGCCGAGCGCCGTCGCCGCCGCGAGCATCCAGGCCTGGGTCAGGATCAGCATGCGGCGGCGATCGACGACGTCGGCGAGCGCGCCCGCGGGCAGCGCAAGCACGAAGAACGGGAAGGTCGTCGCCGTCTGCATGAGCGAGACCATGAGCGGCGACGGCGCCAGCGTTGCCATCGTCCACGCCGCGGCGGTGTCGTGCATCCACGTGCCGACGTTCGACACGACGGCGGCCGTCCAGAGCCAGAAGAAGGCCCGCCGTCGGAGTGGCTGCCAGATGTCGAGGTCGGCCATCCGCCGGCGGCCGGCTCAGGCGAGGTCGAAGAGCAGGATCTCGGCGGCCTCGTTCGCCCGCACGGTGATGGTGCGCTCGCCCGTCACGGCAGCGCCGTCGCCGGGGCCGAGCCGGGCGCCGTTCGCCGTGACCGCGCCGCGCGCGACCTGGAGCCAGGCCTCACGTCCCGGGGCGAGCGCGTGCTGGACCACGTCGGCCGGTGCCAGGCGGGCCGCGTGCATCGAGGCGTCCTGATGGATCACGATCGCGCCGTCGTCCCCGTCGGGTGAGACGACGCGCCGGAGCTTCCCCGCGAGCTCTGCGGGATCGAAGGTGCGCTGATCGTAGCGCGGCGGGAGCCCGCGTCGGTCGGGCACGATCCAGATCTGCAGCAGGTGCACCGGCTCGACCGGCGAGTGGTTGAACTCGCTGTGCTGGATCCCCGTCCCGGCGCTCATGATCTGCACCTCGCCGGGACGGATGACCGAGCCCGTGCCGAGGCTGTCCTTGTGCTCGAGTGCGCCCTCGAGCACGTAGGTGACGATCTCCATGTCGCGGTGGCCGTGAGTGGCGAAGCCCTTGCCCGGCGCGATGCGATCGTCGTTGATCACGCGCAGCGCGCCGAACCCCATGTGCGCGGGATCGTGATACTCGCCGAACGAGAACGTGTGTCGGCTGTCGAGCCAGTCGATCTGCGTGCGGCCGCGCGCGGCGGCGGGTCGGACGACGACGCTCACGCGAAGTCCGAGCCTCCGTCGACGTTCACGTCGGCGCCGGTCATGTAGCTGTTGCGCTTCGAGGCGAGGAAGGCGATCACCGCTCCGATCTCGCCCGGCAGGCCCGCGCGACCGAGATCGCAGGGCGACGCGAAGTTCTCGCCGATCACGCGCATGGCGTCGACGGGATCGTCCGGATCGATCCCACGCCCCCCGGCGACGCTCTCGACGTAGCGTCGGACGCTCTCCGAGAGAAACGTCCCCGGAGAGACCGTGTTGACCAGGATCCCGTCCCTGGCGAGCGTCTTCGCGAGATTCTTGCTCAGGCTCGTCATCGCCGACTTGGCCGCCGTGTAGGCGATCAGGATGGGCACCTGCCGTTTCGTGGAGTGCGCCGAGACGTTCACGATCCGCGCCCACTCCGCCTTGCGCAGCCACGGCAGCGCAGCGCGTGCGCAGCGCATCGCCGAGAGGGCCCCCAGGTTGAAGGCGGCGACCCAGTCGTTATCCGAGAGCTCCTCGATCCGGCCGGCCTGGTGTGGACCGACGGTGTTGACGAGGATGTTGAGCTCGCCCCAGCGCTGGCCGAGCTCCGCGAAGGCCGCGTCGACCTGGCTCGTGATCCCGACGTCCACCCGGAGGCCGACCGCGTCCGGACTGCCGAGCTCGCGCAACGCCCGGACGGTTTCGTCGAGGGTCGACTGGGTACGGCCGAAGATCGCCACCCTCGCGCCGTCCGCGGCGAAGCACTCGGCGGTGGCCCGCCCCATGCCGCCGGTCCCTCCGTTGACGACCGCGGCGGCTCCCCGGAGGCCGAGATCCATGCCTCCAGCCTCAGCGGCCGCGGAACGGCTGGTTACCGTAGCGGTCGAGGTGGACCACCTCGCCGACCGGACGGCGCGTGGTCGGGCCGTACCGCCCGCGCGGCCAGCCGAGCGGGACGACGGCGCACGGCGTGACCGACCACGGGAGTCCCAGCGCGCGGCGGGCGAGGAACGTGCTCCAGAGCGGCATGGTGATCAGCGCCGCACCGAGCCCGGCGGCACGTGCCGCGAGGAGGAGGTTCTGCACCGAGGGATAGATCGAGCCGTAGTAGCTCGTGGCGGCGACGGGCGGGAACCACGGGCGGAAGCCGCGCAGGCAAGCGACCACGAGGACGGGAATCTCGGCGAAGTGCTCGGCCTGCCACTCGACGGCGTCGAGGATGCGCTGCATGCGCGGATCGTGGCGCGTCGCACGGCGTCCGATCGCGCCGTAGATGCGGAACATTCCACGGTTGAGACGGCCGAGGCGCTCCTTCACCGCGCGGTCGCGTACGACGATGAAGTCCCAGTTCTGCGCGTTCGACCCCGTCGGGGCCTTGAGCGCCAGCTCGATCAGGTGGAGGACGAGCGCGTCGTCCACCGGGTCGGGCTTCAGGCGGCGGATCGCCCGCTGCGTCCGCATCGCGTCCTCGAGCGACATCGAGAAGGGTGACGCCGTCGTCGCGGCGAGGTTCGTCTCCGGCATGGTCGTCCTCCTTGGGGGGGATCAAAGCACGGCGAGGGCGGCGGTTGCCACCCCGTTCGGGGCCTCACTATAAGAGGCGGTCCGCTCGAAGGGAGTCCGCATGCCGGTCGATTTGCGCAAGAAGGTCGCCATCGTTGGCGTCGGCTGTACGCAGTTCGGCGAGCTCTACGACCAGAGCCCCGAGGACCTCATGTGCGACGCCGTGGGCGAGGCGCTCGCCGACGCAGGGTGTGAGCGGAACCGAATTGAGGCGGCGTGGGTCGGGACGGTCATGTCGACCTTCGGGGGCGACGCGCTGGCGGACGCCTTGAAGCTCTTCGGCCGCCCCATGACCCGCGTCCAGAACTACTGCGCCTCCGGCATGGATGCGCTCCGGAACGCCTGCCTCGCGGTCGCCTCCGGCATGCACGACGTCGTGCTCGCGGTCGGCTTCGAGAAGATGCGCGACGGCGGCTTCGCCCGCCCGAACCGGAGCCACCCGGTGCTCGACTTCGGCGAGCGCGCCCCGCACATCTTCGCGCTCTCGGCCAACCGTTACTTCGCCAAGTACGGCGCCACGAAGAAGACGCGCGGCCGCGGCGGTCGTCTGCCGGGCCGACCTGGTTCGGGACTTCACCGGCGAGCCGGTCTGGCCCCTCGGCATCGGGCTCGCGGCGGTCTCCGGCCAGCCCTACTACAAGCCGAGTTTCGGCTACGTCGGCTTCGAGGCGACGGTGTGCGCGGCCGAGCAGGCCTACGCGCAGGCACGCGTCAAACCCGCGGACATCGACTTCGCCGAGGTCCACGACTGCTTCACGATCACCGAGATCCTGAACTACGAGGACCTGGGCTTCTGCGGTCGCGGCGAGGGCGGCCACTTCGTGGAGGAGGGGCGGGCGTCGCTCGGCGGCGAGAAGCCGGTGAACGTCTCCGGCGGGCTCAAGTCCTACGGCCATCCGGTCGGAGCGACCGGCGTACGGATGATCTACGAGCTCGCCACCCAGCTTCGCGGGCGGGCCGGCGAACGGCAGGTGAAGAACGCGCACATCGGGCTCGCCCACAACCTGGGCGGCCCCGGCGCCATCGCCTGCGTGTCGATCCTCGCCAACCAGCAGTAGCCGCTCAGCCGTACCGGACGACGAAGCGCCAGCCGAGCGGGATCTCGGCCGAGAAGCCGTCGGCCAGCGGGTCGGCCTCGGCGTCGATCACGACCGTCCGCCCGGCGTAGAGACGACGGACGTGGCCGTCGGCGAACACGCCGACGCTCCCGGCCGTGCCCACCCGCACCTGGTCGGGCGTGAGGGCGTAGCCCGCAAAGAGGTGCGGTGCCGTGCCCTCGCAGCAGCCCGAGCCGAAGACGAAGACGAGGTCGGCGCCCGGGTGAGTCTCCCGGACGCGAGCGACCACGTCCTCGGCCTTCGGCGTCGCCTCGATCCGCACTACGCTCCGAAGAGAGCTCCGTACCAGAACTTCGAGGCCCGGTTGTCCACCTGGTCGACGTGCACGTGCTTCACCTCGGTGTACTCGAGGATGCCCTCGAGCCCGAACTCGCGCCCGATGCCGCTCTGCTTGTAGCCGCCGAACGGCGCCGCGACCGAGAGGAGATGATAGTCGTTGACCCACACCGTGCCGGTCCGCATCCGCTTGGCGACCTCGAGCGCCTTCGCCTTGTCGCGCGACCAGACCGCCCCACCCAGGCCGTAGATGGAGTCGTTCGCCA
>VBLA01000557.1 GCA_005879245.1 Deltaproteobacteria bacterium | reverse complement strand
CTTCCAGGGCGGCGGGCCCGCGTTCGAGCGGACGGGCGACTTCCTCGAGATGTACAACCGATTCACCGGCGTCGAGCTCGGTGGGCAGACGGTCGGGCTGGTCGCCCTCGGCGCAGTCGGTCGCGAGGTGGCTGCCCGGCTCCGCGCCTTCAAGGCGCGGGTCCTCGCATACGATCCGTACGTGCGCCAGCCACCCGAAGGAGTCGAGCTCACGGGCCTCGAGGAGCTGCTCCGCGCCTCCGACTTCGTCTCTCTCCATGCTCCCGTCACCGCCGAGACGCAGAACCTCGTATCGCGCGAGCGTTTGGCGCTGATGAAGCCGTCCGGCTACTTCATCAACACGGCGCGGGCCGCCCTGACCGACGAGGATGCGCTCTACGAGATGCTGGTGGCCGGCCGGCTGGCCGGTGCGGCGCTCGACGTGCTCCACAACGAGCCGCTGCAGGGCGACAACCGCTTCCTCTCCCTGCCGAACGTGATCGTGACCCCGCACCTCGGCGGGGCGACGCACGACGTCGTGCGCCATCAGAGCGACATCGTGGTCGACGCGATCGAATCGTACCTGCGCGGCGAGCGCCCTCGCTGGATCGCGAATCCGGAGGTGCTGGAAAAACCGCCGGGATGAGCGACGCGATCGACACGCTCCTCACACTCGACGCGGGAACGGGCTCCGGTCGCTGCGTGGCCTTCGATCTGAGCGGACGTCCCCTGGCCTCGGCCCAGGAGCCGTTCTACTACCGCATCTTCAACGACCCCAACATCCCCTTCCTGCGCGGATTCGATCTCGATCCGCGCGCGTTCTGGGGCGCCCTGGCGCGCTGTGTCCGGAGCGTGATCGGGCAGCTGCCGGCCGCGACGCGTCTGCGCGCGGCGATCGCCACGAGCCAGCGAGAGGGCTGCGTCTTCCTCGATCGCCAGGGCGACGTGCTGTACGCGGGTCCCAACCTCGACGCGCGGGCCGTGGTCGAGGGCATGGAGCTCCAGGAGAAGATCGGCCTGGAGCGGCTACACGCGGTGACGGGTCACGCGCCGCCCTACATTTTCCCCGTGGCGCGCTATCTCTGGTTCCGCAAGCACCACGACGCCGCGCAGGTCGCCTCGCTCCTCATGCTGAACGACTGGATCACCTATCTGCTCTGTGGCGAGCGCCTGGCCGAGCACTCGAACGCCGGGGAGTCGATGCTCTACGACGTCAGCCGTCGCGAGTGGTCGCCCGAGATTCTCGACGCGCTCGACATCCCAGCCGGGATACTTCCTCCCCTCCGCGCGCCGGGGTCGCGTGCCGGGAGCGTCAACGCCGCGGCCGCCGCCGCGACCGGCATCCCCGAGGGCACACCGGTCTTCGTCGGCGGCGCCGACACGGAGAGCGCGCTGCTCGGCTCGGGTGTGTACGAGACCGGCCAGGTCGCTGCCGTGCTCGGGACCAGAGCAACGCCGGGGACACGGGAGGCGCCTACCGCTGGCTCGTCGATCTGCTCTACGGCACGACCGACGCGGCCGCCCACGCCGCAGCCGAGACGGCGCTGGCCTCGGCGGACCCGTCGGCTCGCCAGCTCATCTGCCATCTCGGCCCGGTCATCTTCAGCCTGGGCGACATGAGCCCCTTCAAGCCCGCGGGCGTCCTCTTCCGGTTTCCGCTGCTACACGTCGACCGCCCGCTGCGCGGCGAGCTCCTGCGCGCCTACATCGAGAGCGTCGCGTTCGCCGTCCGGGGGAACTGCGAGCAGCTCGCCGAGGTCATCGGTCAGCCCATCCCGCTCCTCACCGTGAGCGGTGGCATGACGCGGAGTCCGACGCTGACGCGCGTCCTGGCCAACACCCTCGGCAGCCCGGTGGAGGTCGGGACGGTGGCGGAGAGCGCCAGCCTCGGCTGCGCGATCCTCGCTGCAGTGGGCGCGGGGGCGTATGGCAACGTGGTGGAAGCCGTGCAGGCGATGACCCGTGCACGTCGCGTCGATCCGGAGCCGGAGTGCACGGCCGAATACGAGGACCGCTACCGGAAGTGGCGCGAAGTCTACGCGGTGCTCCAGACGTGGACGCTCTGACGCGGTGATACGGGCGGTTCTCTTCGACCTGGACGGCGTGCTGGCGGACACCGAGCGGCTGCAGTGGGCCGCCTATCGACGTATCCTCGCCGCGTTCGGCGTCGAGGTCGGTCTGGAGGAGTACCGCCGCCACTGGATCGCGACCGGCCAGGGACCCGAGTACGCCTGTCGCACCTACGCCTTGCCCCTCGGGCCGGACGAGCTCCGCACGGAGAAGGCGCGCGTGTACAATGGCCTCCTGCAGCAGGGCATCGCAGCCTGCCCCGGGGCCGCGGCGGCCCTCGTTCGGCTCCGTGCGACGCACCGCCTCGCCCTGGTCACCAACACGGCCCGCGCCGAGGTCGCCATGATCCTCGACCAGCTCGGCATCGCGTCATTACTCGACGTCACGATCGCCCGCGAGGACTACCGCGAGCCGAAGCCGGCACCCGACGGCTATCTCGCCGCCGCCGCGGCACTCGGCCTCACGCCGCGCGCGTGCGCCGTCGTCGAGGACACCGAGCGCGGGGTGCGGGCGGCCGTCGCCGCCGGCATGTGGGCGATAGCCATGCCGAACGAGCTCACCGTCGACAACGATTTCACCGGCTGCGCACGACGGCTAGCGCACCTCGACGAGCTGACCGCGGAGCTGCTGGAGACGCTCGGCTAGTCTAGGACGGTGAGCCGAGACCACCGTCGGCGGGAACACGGGCGCCGTCTCCGCTTCGATTCGCGCCGCCAGGCAGCACGCCTTGTTCGACGGACCCGTTCGGCGCTCATAGGTGCTGCGACGGCGCCCGTGTTCCCGCCACGCGTTTCCGTATCTCGCCCCCAGCCCCGGTTCCAAGGCCGTTCAGTGTTCCCCGCGTCGCTCAAAGTAGGGCTTCGTGACCCGCGCAGGCATCTCTTTACCTCAGGGCCGCTCTGCGCCACGCTTCGGGTCAGGTGAGAATGCCCCGGGGCTCGCCGTACCGAGGAGGCGGAGCGAGGCTTTGCCGAGCCCGCCGACGGGGTCCGGGGGCATCGGAGGACCGGAGCGAGCGGAGCGAGCGAGGACCGCACGGGCCCCCGGAATGAAAATGGCCATGTCCGCGGAGCCGATGATCGAGGTGCGCGAGCTCACCAAGAGCTTCGGGGCCGTGGACGCGGTGGCCGGCGTCTCGTTTCGCGTGCACCGCGGAGAGATCGTCGGTTTCCTCGGACCGAACGGGGCCGGCAAGACGACCACGATGCG